>JAUWIN010000001.1 GCA_030605345.1 Candidatus Brocadiia bacterium | reverse complement strand
TTGTTTTAAATACAACTTCATACATTAGTTTGAACAAAGGATGGAATTTGGTTTCTTTGACTTTGAAAAACAAGACATTAGGGGATGATAAAAATATAACAATTTCACAGGGTTGGAATTTGATTGGGTATTCTTCTGAAACAGAGTTGGGTGTTGAGGATGCGTTTTACACCCCGGACGGGGAGGCGATGGAAACATGGGACCTTGCAGTTGCTGCAGGGGATGTTTATGGATATGCAGCTTATTATGATTCTGCATCTGCAACAGCATCGGCAAGAAAATACAAATACACTGCTTCAGCAAGTTTGGACATGGACTCATCTGACTTTGTGGAAGACAAAGGCTACTGGATTTATTCAAACACAGCCGGGACTTTGACTATGGCGGGGGTTGGGGGGAGTGTTGAGGGTGAGACGTTTGATTATGATGATTTGATTGTAAAGAATGCAACGGGGGAATATGCTATTACTGATGTTGATGGGATTGGTAAGATGATTACTGCGGTTAAGTATTGGGATGGGACTAGATTCCAAGATTTAGATGAATGGTCTGCAAAGAATAATATTTCTTCATTTGAAGGAATTTTTGTTAAATCATCCCAAGATAATATAACCCTAATCAGAAGAGGTTAAAATACATCCTAGAAATATTTATAAACTCCTTTAAAATGACATTAATATGAACACAATAGGAAAAATATTATTAACAGGAGCATTAGCATTAGCTCCAAAAGTTGCAGATGCTGGATTGATAACATTAAGCGGACAAGTAGATAATCCTTCTTTTAGTACAGATGCCCTCTTAATTCAACATAGTGATGGAGCTGAAGGTGTTGATGGTATTGATAGGGAATTTCTTGAAGGACCCTCTCCTGCGGTAGAGATTTATTCTACAGTACCTTTTTACCCATATAATTTGAGTAGGAATGCACACAAAGCTACTAGCCTAACACCATTTAATGTTGAGGTTTTTGGAAGAAATCTTTCTGGATTAACTCCTACAACTATAAATTTTTCTTTAGGAACTTTTGGAGAAGAAGACAACTTCGTAGGAAAATCAATTTATGCAGATTTATATGATGCTAAGAATAATGATTTTTTAGTAGGGACTTATGATGTTCGGGCTTTGGCTGCTGGAACAGAAACATTCCCAACACTTCAAGTTGATAATGATTTATCTTATAAATTGAATGTAAGATTCGATACCCCTTCAGACATAGATAATGATGGAGATGTGGATTGGGCTGATTATCAAATGCTTGAAGATAAATTTGGTGAAAATCCTTATTCTGGTCCAGAAGACATTGATAATGACGGGGATGTTGATTGGGCTGATTATCAGATACTTGAAGCTAATTTTGGTGAAGGCACATATCCTCTTGGGGGAGGGGGCGGGAACATTTCTCCTTTGTCCGCCGCAGTTCCGGAGCCATCCACGGGCGGGTTAGTTGGTGCATTGATTGTTGCTGCATCCTTGACGGGGAGGAAAAGGCACCGCAGTTGAGGCGGGAGGCGCACTCTGATCTTTTGTAACGCCGGCACCTTTTACATGTAACTGGACCCCAAAGCGTTCCTCCTTCATCACCAGTGACATAACCCCAACGCCCTGACCGGTTCCGAGGAGTTTATGTATGCTTGACGCAGGCGCGGGGCGGGGGTAAACTGGCGGCGTCTATCAAGGAATCTGTATGGTTGATCGCGAGGAACTTCCTGACTATCGGGGCCGGTTTGGCTCTTACGGCGGGATGTATGTTCCGGAGACGCTGATGCCGGCGCTTCAGGAACTCCAGCACGAGTTCTTCGCCGCGAAAGATGACCCGGACTTTCGGGCGGAACTCGACTATTACCTCGCTGAGTATGCCGGCCGCCCCACCCCGCTGTATCTGGCTGAACGCCTGTCTGAGGAAGTGGGCTCGAAGGTCTATCTCAAGCGCGAAGACCTGCTGCACACCGGTGCGCATAAAATCAACAACACCCTGGGCCAGGCGCTGCTGGCGAGGCGTATGGAGAAAAAACGTGTCATTGCCGAGACGGGCGCCGGCCAGCACGGCGTCGCCGCCGCCACGGCCGCGGCCGTCTTCGGGATGGAATGCGTGGTCTATATGGGCACCGAAGACATGGAGCGGCAGGCGCTGAACGTCTTCCGCATGCGCCAGCTCGGCTCCGAAGTCCGCGAGGTGAAGGCTGGCTCGAAGACGCTCAAGGATGCAATCAACGAGGCGATGCGCGACTGGGTAACCAATGTGCGGACGACCAGCTACATCCTCGGCTCGGTGCTGGGGCCGCACCCATACCCGACGATGGTGCGCCATTTTCAGTCGGTCATCGGACGTGAAACACGCGCCCAGATAATGGAGAAGGAGGCCCGGCTGCCTGACCTGCTGGTTGCGTGTGTCGGCGGCGGGAGCAACGCCATCGGCTTGTTCCACGAGTTTCTGGGCGACGAGTCCGTCAAGATGATGGGTGTCGAGGCTGGCGGCATCGGAAGCGAACTCGGGCAGCACGCTGCAAGATACATCAGCGGGTCACTCGGGGTTCTGCACGGGACGCGGACGTTCTTGTTGCAATACGACGATGGACAGATTGCACCGACACATTCCATCTCCGCGGGGCTGGACTACGCCGCCATCGGACCGGAGCTGAGCTTCTACCACGATTCAGAGCGGATTGCGTTCACTCACGTGACCGACGACGAAGCGCTGGATGCCTTTCAGCGCCTCAGCCGCCTGGAGGGCCTTATACCGGCGCTCGAGAGCGCACACGCCATCGCACAAGTATTGAAGATGAAGGGGCACCTGCCGGAAATCGTTATCATCAACCTGTCAGGCCGGGGTGACAAAGACGTCGAGGCCGTCGCAAAGCACCTTGGCGAGGAATTGCACTGAAGCAGTGAATAGAATAGAGCGAAAATATTCTGGTCTGAAGGCCGAAGGCCGGGCGGCGTTCAATGTCTATCTCTGCGCCGGCGACCCGGACCTCGACACCACGCGAGAGCTCATTTTCGGACTGGAAGCAGCTGGTACCGACGTAATCGAACTGGGCATGCCGTTCAGCGACCCCATCGCCGACGGCCCGGTAATCCAGGCGGCTGGGCAGCGGTCGCTCGAGCGCGGCACCACGCTCTCCAAGGTGCTCGGTCTGGTCGCTGAGGTGCGGGAACAGTCCGAAATCCCCATCGCCCTGATGACTTACTACAACATCGTCCACAACTTCGGCATCGAGCACTTTGTGACCAAAGCGACCCAGGCAGGAATAGACGGGCTGATAGTGCCAGACCTCATCCCCGAGGAGGCCGACGAGCTGATAACACTGGCCCGACACGCCGACTTGGCGACCATTTTCTTCGTCGCCCCGACCAGCACCGACGAACGGATCGAGTTGGCCGATCGCTGTTCGACTGGCTTCATCTATTGCGTGTCCGTGACCGGCATCACAGGGGCAAGGGACCATCTGCCGGACGACCTCAGACGGTACTTGCTCCATGCGCGCTCGAAAACCAGCAAGCCGCTCGTGGTCGGTTTCGGCGTCTCGAAGCCGGAGCAGGTTCGTGCGGTATGTGAAATTGCCGACGGCGTCATAGTGGGCAGCGCTATTGTGCGGGAGATAGAGTCCGCAGCGCATCTGCCGCAGGGTGAGTTGGTGAGGAAGGTAGCCGATTTCGCGGCCCGCCTGGCCGAGGGAACCCGGAAGTAGGAAAGTGGCAATCGTCTGCAAACATTGCGGCCGGCAGTATGACGTGACGCTGTTCCAGTTTGACCGTTCAATTACTTGCGAATGCGGCGCCCGGGTGCACCGGGGGACGGAAACCACGGTCGGCCTGGAGCAATTATCCGGCAACACCGCGCTCTCTAACACCACGGAGCGCTGCAAGCCGGGCTCTGTGGCGACGCCGCGGGGCCGCTTGTTTTGCAGTTGACTTCCCCGGTGCACTGCATTAGTCTAACAGCGTCAGGGACAAGGAATGAGTGGATACGGCGGAGCGATTTGCATCTAATCTCCGGCTAACCTTGATTTCTGTGTGTCACAATAATTTCGAAGTGATTCTAATCTGAGGGGTAAAAGGCCAATGTTTGTGAAACGAGTTCAATTGGCACAGTCTAATTCTCTTGGGAACTTACTGGCAGGTTTTGCCACGCGGTGTTTGTTGACTGTGGCGGTGGTCTTCGGGGCCTTCTTGCTGCCGGTCACCACGGCTTATGGTGGAGAAGCAAAAGAGCCGGGCAAGGAGAAGGACAAGGACAGGAGGGTGGTGGTAATCCTTCACAACGGAGACCAGGTAGAAGGGACTTTGCTCAAGAAGGATGACACCCACCTTCACATGTATGTCGGCGGCTCCGTGGTCAGTCTCGAACGCAAAGCGGTCAAAGACATAAATGACGTGCAAGACGCAGAGGAGGCCCAGCAGAGCGAGACGACCGGCCTTTACAGCACGACTATGGGCTCCGTCAAGAACGTGCAGGCAATGTTGGAAGAGGTCTGGCCGGCGATTGTCGTGGTCAGGACCCCCGCGGGGATGGGTACCGGTTGGTTCTGCAACCAGAATGGTTACCTGATTACTAATAACCACGTGGTGAGCGGTGAACGGTCTATCACGGTTACGATGTTTCGCAAAGAGGGTGAAGGGGTCGGCAAAAAAGTGTTCGAAAAGGTCCGCATTGTGGCACTCAACGACAACGTGGATTTGGCGCTGTTGAAGGTGGAAGAAGAAATCGACATCCAGTACCCGCAACTCTACCTTGGCGATTCGGCACAGCTCCAGGTGGGCGACAAATGTTTCGCCGTGGGCAATCCTCAGGGATACGAACGGTCCACTTCCCAGGGAATCATCAGCAAAGCCGCACGAAATCTCCAGGGGCGGCTTTATCTCCAGACCACTGCGCCCATAGCCCCCGGCAGCTCCGGCGGGCCGCTGTTCAATGAGCGCGGACAGGTAATCGGAGTAATGAGCAGGTCGGGCGCTTTTTTTGACGGGCTGGGCTTTGCCATCCCTTCCAAGTATGTGAAGGAATTTCTGGACAACGTCGAAGCCTTCGCCTACGACAAGGACAACCCCAACTCCGGCACCCAGTATATGGAGCCGCCGGTGACCTCGACCGACGGCAAGATCAAACTGACCGCCTCGGACTTCATTAAACTCGGCCACGGAGTGTGTTGTCT
The DNA here is from genome assembly GCA_030605345.1 of Candidatus Brocadiia bacterium. Taxonomy (GTDB): domain Bacteria; phylum Planctomycetota; class PUPC01; order PUPC01; family PUPC01; genus JAUWIN01. The sequence continues at coordinate 78,271 of JAUWIN010000001.1, read as the reverse complement.
TACCCTTGCGGATATAAACAACGATGGGGTTCAGGAAGTTGTCTTCGCTAATAATAACAAGGCGGAGGTCGGCATTATTCGCCTCCGCAAAAAGGGCGAGAAGGAGCCGACTCTGGAGGATTTCGAAGACATCAACAGGCTCCCGGGCAGCACCCGGTTCAAGGTGGACACCACGCCGGTAGCCAGCAGGATATCCTCGCTTGCGGTGGCAGACATGAATGGCGACAAACGGCAGGACATCGTGTTCATAGGAGACATAGACGGGCTGGCAGTCCTGGAGCAAAAACCTGACGGGACTTTCAAGACGGCGAGGAAGATAGACGACATCAAAGCCGCTCGCCGCCGCAGGGCCTTGCGGGTGGTGGACATTGACCGCGACGGGAAGAAAGACATCCTGGTCCTGGGTCCCCAAACGTTCACCATTTTCAGAGGGGGAACCAAACGCGAAGAGTTTCCCCTCAACGGTAACTACAAATCCAGGATCAACAGATTCGAGCTCCTGGACGTCACCCACGACGGAAAGTTGGACCTCGTTTTCTTCGTGATGGACAAGCACTACGCGGTTTACGTGCGGCCGCAGAACGCCGAGGGGAACTTCGTCGAGGAGTTCCCCCTCCGCTCGCACATCTCCGGCCCGGTCGGGCGCTACCAGAACGGGAAGGGCATCCGCTTCCTCACTCTGGACAAGGGCCTGAACCGCATAAGGGAACTCAGTTTTACCCAGGTGGAAAAACCGCCTGAAGCAGCACGCGTCCCGTGTTCACTCCTTGCGCTGCCCGTGGACCCCGGGACCGCGACCGGCGCCGGCCTGGAGATGGCAGACATCGACGGCGACGGGGGCTTGGAACTTCTCGCACTGGACCGCAAGAAAAACGCCTTCGTGATTTACGACTATGGCAAGGCCGGCTTCCGGACGGTGCGGTCGCCTTCTCCGGAGGGCGTCGCCCAGTGCAAGTTGCACGTCGGAGCCAAGGGCAGGGCCGGCGTCTTCAGCCTCTCGAAAAAGGACAAAATCTTCGGGGTGAGCCGCGTCGACGACGGGAAGGTTTCCTTCCCCAGGCCCATCAACACCGAGGGGCCGGTGGAGTTCATAGCCGTCCAGAGCATGTCCGGAGAGCCGCCCAGCCTGTTGTGGGTGGAGGAGGTGAAGACCAGATACTACGTGCGGGTCGCACCGGCTGACAAGTTGGTCAACAGCGCATTCGACGGGAAAAATGGCTCGATTGACATCACCGCCCGCACCCTTTCTTTCGGCCGCGAGGAGCAAAAACTTGACGATTACCTTGCCAAAAAGCCCATTGACCTCGCGTTCTGCGACTTCAACGCAGACGGCAAGACAGACCTGGTGGTTTACTGGGCATATTCCGGAAAGGAAAGCCTGTACATCGGTCTCGGCGAGGGCCGCTTCAGAGAAATCATCAAACAGCAGGATTTCCTCAAGGAACAAAAGGCCCAGCCCCTCATCGTCGCGGACATTGACGCGGACGGCAAGAAAGACGTCCTGTTGGTCAAGCCGGGGTTCGTCAGGGTGCTGAGAGTTGACGACAAGGATGAGCTCTACGTGGAGCAGCAGTTCAACTGGGAATTCGAGACCGTCAGCCAATTCGCCCTCTACGACAAAGTCGACGGGGTGCCGCACTTCATCGCAGTTTCGGGGCGCCAGGCCAAAGTCGTCGAACTCGACGTTGACAAGGGGGAGTTCCTGACGCTCGCCAGCCTCGACCTCTCCGGCCTCAACGTCGGCACCATCAAGGTCGGTGACGTGGACGGAAACGGCAAGCCGGACGTTCTGGCGCTCGGCGGAGGAACCATCAATATCGCCCTGAATAAGCCACAGCGCCGCGTCGTCGAGTCCAAAATGGTGATGAACGCCAAGCTCGATTATTTCAGATACTGGAACCTCTAGCCGGCGGACCTTGCCGGCGACGGCCGGGACGAGGTGCTGCTGTGCGACAGCAGGAAGGCCATGTTCGAGGGCTATCGGCCGGACGCGGAGGGGAATCTCCGCCTCGTCCTACGCCACCGCCTCTTCGAGAAGACCATCTTCCAGCGCCGCCGGTCCGACTCCTACGAGATGCCCGCGGAACTGAAAATCGGCGACGTGGACGGAAACGGCAAGCCGGACTTTATCTGCATCCTCCAGGACCGAGTGGCCATCTATCTTCAGGATACCAAGTAAGAAAAACCAGAAAGGAGCAGTGTTGTGAGAAAGCAGGCCCATGCGTTCTTAGCGATTGCAGTCCTGATTTTCGCCCCCGCCAGCGTGGCAGCGGAACTGGCGGAAAAGCTGCCCGCCAATACCGTGGTGTACGCGCGAGCCGATGTTGGTGCGCTGCTCAGCCAGGGCGAAAAGTACTTGAAGTTCCTTGATGAGGAAAGCGCTAGGAAAATCGTATTCCAAGTCGGGGAGCTTCAAGAGTGCCTCAAGGAATTGGCAGCACAGAACCAGTTCCGACCGCGGATTCTGGAAGAACTTCACCGAATCAAAATCCACTTCGTGTTGATGGCCCTGAAAGAACCCATCGTCGAAACCCATAAGCGCCGGAGCCCCAAATGGGACCCCCAAACCCACAGGATTATACCGGGCGAGTTCCGCGCGCGCACCTGGACCACCCGGAAGGATTTTATGCCCTCCCTGATTATTGAAACCGAGCCAGACCTGGCCGCAGACTTCATGACGGAGTTCAAGGCACTACAGGCCAGGAAAAAGGAGAAGCATCCTGAAAGCGATCGGTGGGGATACAAAGAAGTCGAGGTCGAACAGGGTGAACTTATTTCATCTATGGACAACATCGAGGCACTCGGCAGGTTGGGGCGCTATCTCATCTATTCTCCGGGGAACCCAAAGGACCTATGGGCCGCCTTGATGGCTCCAGCGGCAGAGCGCCTGGCAGAAAACCAACTCTACAAGCGCTTCACCACCCAGGCCAACCCGCCGCAGGTCCTGGCCCTGGTCAACATCGAGCCCCTGGTCGGCAAGTATGAGAAATCCCTGAGAGAGGCCCTCGAACGGGCCAGAAAGAAAGCAGCGTCCGAGGAGACGGTGGGGCCAGTGGCTCCCCCGCCAAACTGGCGGGTCCGTATGGCCGAAGGCCAACTCAACCAGTTCCTCACGTTGAAGAAGGTCTTCAGCCTCGACAAGATAAAGACCGCCGCAGGCGGCGGGTTCCTCGACGCGAAACCCGATACACTCAGGCAGAGCATAACGCTGGCCCTTAGCTTGGAGGAGCCCATATCACCGGGCTTGCAGATGCTCCTCGACGGCGGCAGGGGACTCGAAGCCCCGGCAATGGTCAAGAAGGACGCCGTGTGCGCGATGATGCGGGTCGGTATCAGGGGAGTTTTCGCGAACATAATCAGCAGCCTGCCCGACTCCGAAGCACAGGGCTTTGCCATGATGATGGCGGTTATGAAGCAGCAGTGCGGCTACGATGCGGCGGATATAATCGACCAGCTCGCCGGCGACGGATATGTGTTCCTCGACGTTGTCAGGAAAGAGCGCACAGTCCGCCGCTGGGTCCGAAAGAAAAACGCAGAAGGGAAACCAGGTAGATTAGAGCAAGTGACTGAGAAGGTCACCAGCCCGGTGCCCGAAGTGCTCGTCCTGGTGGGCCTGCGGGACCGAGAGGCCTTCACCCAAATGCTCTCGAACCTGTTCACCAAGCTTTCGACCTCACCGGGGATGAGCGACTTCGTAAAGAAACGCACCTATCAGCAGACCGATGTTTACCTGGTCGGACCGGGCGTCGCCAAGGAAGGAACAAACCCCGACGGACTAACTTCCTTTGCCGGAGTTGTGTTAGGCCGCCATCTCAGCTTCGGGAACTGGAAGGACATCACCAAACTCATCAGGATGTCCAAGGCACCCGCCGCGGGCGAGGCGGGGGAACTGGCCTCCGTGGTCGAACAACATAAAGGCGCGAACTTCATCTTTTTTGTGCCCAAGGCGTTCGGCACCAGGATGCAGAAGATGGCAAAGGAGGAGACCGGCAAGGAGCCCGCAGAGCTCATCCTTGAGCAAATCGAAGACGAATTGCATCTCCCTTTGCGGCTTTTCAGATTTGAAGACGAAGCTCTACAGAAAAGGTCCAGCGCCGCCCTCAAAAAGATTGTTGAGGAGTTCCCAACCCTTCAGAAGAAAGCCCAGGAGGCCGCCCCCGACCGCTTCGTAGCACACGGTGAGTACACACGCGGTTTGTACCAGTTCGAGTTTGAGACAGAAGCCAGAAAATAGGTCAATTTCGCTCGAACTGCTGCGGAGACCTTTCGTGACGACGATGGTAACCGGCGGAGCGGGGTTCCTGGCTTCTCACCTTTGTGACAAACTCCTGGAGAAAGGCCACCAGGTCATCTGCGTTGACAGCCTCATCACAGGCAGCATGCGAAACGTCAGCCACCTGCTGGGAAACGAACGGTTCAAGTTCATCAAGCACGACGTCACCGAATATATTTACGCCGCCGGGCCGGTGGACAACGTGCTGCACTTCGCCTCGCCCGCAAGTCCCGCCGACTACCTCCGCTACCCCATCGAGACGCTGAAGGTCGGCTCGCTGGGCACGCATAAGACCCTCGGCCTCGCTCCCCACAAAGCGGCGAAATATCTCCTCGCCTCCTCGTCAGAGGTCTATGGCGACCCGCCGGTGCATCCGCAGAATGAAAGTTACTGGGGCAGCGTCAACCCCATCGGATACCGCGGGGTATACGACGAAGCCAAGCGGTTCGCCGAGGCACTCGCAATAGCATACCGCCGAGCGAGCGGAACCGACGTCCGCATCGCCAGAATCTTCAACACATACGGCGCCAGGATGCGGCTGGACGACGGCCGAGCAATCCCGAACTTCATGTGCCAGGCAATCCGGGGCGAAGATATCACCGTGTTCGGCTCAGGTGAACAGACCAGAAGCTTCACCTATATCGACGACACGGTCGAGGGCCTCATCAGGTTGCTCGAAGTCGACCGGGAAAAGCTCGGCGAAGCCCCCGTCAACATCGGAACCCCGGCAGAGATAAAACTCATCGACATCGCCCGCGAAATCATCCAAATCACCGGCAGCAACAGCAAAATCGTCAAACTGCCCTTCCCGCACGGCTACGAGGACGACCCGAAGGTCCGGCAGCCGGACATCTCCCGGGCCAGGAACGTCCTGGGATGGGAGCCGAAAGTTGACCGGATAGAAGGGCTGAAAATCACCGCAGAGTATTTCAAGCAGCGCCTCAAGGAAGGCGGAGATTAGCCCGGTGAAACGCGCCTGGCGGCACCTGCAGTTCTGGGCGGTGTTGTTGTTCGCAGGCGCGGCGCTTTGCCTCGTCGCTGTCCTTCGGAGAATATTCGAAAAGCAGTGAGTGCAGCCAACCTGCTTACAGCCTCCAGGCTTTTCCTTACCGCACCGATCCTGGTGTTGGTGTCCACCGGCGGCCCTGTTGCCGCCTGGGGGGCGTTCGGCCTGTTCGTCCTCGCGATGCTGACCGACGTGTTCGATGGGCGCCTGGCAAGGAGCGATCCCCGCCGCTCGCCGCTGGGGAATTACCTGGACCCGCTCGCTGACAAGGTGTTGTTGATGTCACTGTTTATCTGTTTAGCCAGCAGGGGAATTATTCCGGCATGGATGGTGGTGCTGCTGGTGGCACGTGAGTTTGTCGTCAGCGGGGTCCGTTCCGCAGGGGCCGTGCAGGGTGTGGTCGTCGGGGCCAACTGGATGGGCAAGACCAAGACCTTCGTCCAAACCCTCGCAGTGTCTGCCGCGTTGTGCGGCCTGGCGATGCCGAAGACATACGTCCCTTACGGCAGCTCGCCCAGAGCCTTCCTGCTGGGGCTTGCCTGGTGGCTCACGCTCGCCGTCACCGTCGCGGCGGTGGTTTTTGCCCTTGTGTTCGTATATTGGAACCGGGCGGTCCTGCGCAGGCGGGGTGTAGGATAGCCTCTGCCAATTTTGGCACACGGTAACGGCTCGGCGCAGTTCGCCTGCCATTGTGACAGCAAACAAGGCTCGTGCTTTGCCGCTCTTCATAAAGTGGCGTGCACCTAACATGTTACATCGTGCCAAGTTATACGCTTTTCCTGTCGCTCGCGCTGCCCGTGGCACGGTCTGGCACGGATTTTGCTTGCAGTTCAAGGGTGCAAGCGTGTTTGGCGCACTCTGGAGGTGCCCTGTGGGGGACAGAAAGTTCTCGATCCTGGTCGCTGACGGGTCCTCCCGAATTCGTGACCGCCTGAGCGAGGGCCTGGAGCCGGAAGGCTACGGCATCGTCGGCGCTGGGTCAGGCCGCGAGGCCATCGAGGTTATTCGTCGGCGTGCCGTTCACCTAGTAGTGATGGACGTCCGCCTGCCGGACTACTCCGGCCTCGAAATTTACCACGCAATCAAGCACATACGCCGCGCCTTTGTGCCGTGTATCTTCACCGCGTTCGAAATGACTACCCGGTCGCTCCAGGAAGCCATGAACGAGGACGCAATTACCATACTTCCCAAGCCGGTTGACCTGCCGCGGCTGGTGCACGCGGTGGGCCGGTCAATCGACAGGTTTTACTCGAACCGCCGCCGGTTGCCGCCGCGGCTCGACCCGCAGCGCTTCCGGTTCCAGTAGCCGCCGCGAATAGGTTGTTTTTCCGCCGCCGGGGGTGGCCCCGCGGCAGACTGTTGACAGTTTTGAGAGGAGACGTATCTTATGGCAAAGAAAGGAATAGGGCTGAAGCCCCTGGGAGACAGAATCGCTGTCAAGCGGCTCGAAGCGGAGCAGACGACGAAAGGCGGCATCGTCCTGCCCGATACGGCCAAAGAGAAGCCGAAACAGGGCGAGGTCGTCGCCGTCGGCACCGGCAAACAACTGGACAGCGGTGAGCTCCAGCGGCCGCAAGTGGGCCTCGGAGATAAGCTCATCTTCAGTTCCTACGCCGGCACAGAAGTGACCGTCGGCGGCTCCGAGTATCTCATCATGTCCGAGTCCGACGTCCTTGCCGTCGTTAAATAAGCCAGAAAACACGGAGAAGGGAGAGACCATGGCTGCAAAAAAAATCGCATTTGACCAGGAAGCGCGAGAGGCCATCCGCCAAGGCGTGCGCAAACTAGCCAACGCCGTCAAGATGACCCTCGGCCCCAGAGGCCGAAACGTCGTCATCGAGAAAAGCTACGGAGCACCAACCGTCACCAAGGACGGCGTGACCGTGGCCAAAGAAGTAGAACTCGAAGACAAATACGAGAACGTGGGCGCCCAGATGGTTAAGGAAGTCGCCTCGAAAACATCAGACGTCGCAGGCGACGGCACCACCACCGCCACCGTCCTTGCCGAGGCCATCTTCGAGCAAGGCCTCAAAAACGTCGCCGCAGGCGCCAGCCGTATGGGCCTCAAACGCGGCATCGAGAAGGCCGTCGATGCCATCGTCGAGCAGCTGAAGACAATGTCCAAGCCGGTAGAGGACAAGAAAGCCATCGCCCAGGTCGCCGCAATTGCCGGCAATAACAACCCCGACGTCGGCAAGATGATCGCCGCCGCCATGGACCGGGTTGGCAAGGACGGCGTCATTACCGTCGAAGAGGGTAAAGCCCTCGAAACGGACGTCGAGTGGGTCGAAGGGATGCAGTTCGACAAGGGCTACATCTCGCCGCACTTCGTCACCGACATCGAAAACATGGAAGCCGTCCTCGAAAATCCCTATGTCTTCGTCCACGAGAAAAAACTCTCCAACATCAAGGACTTGATCCCGCTGCTCGAAAACGTCGCCAAGGCTGGCAAGTCACTGCTCATCATCGCCGAGGACATCGAGGGCGAGGCGCTCGCCACCCTGGTGGTCAACAAATTGCGCGGCACCTTCCAATGCTGCGCCGTCAAGGCACCCGGGTTCGGCGACCGCCGCAAGGCAATGATGGCCGACATCGGCATCCTCACCGGCGGCCAGCCCGTCATGGAAGACCTCGGCATCGAACTCTCGAGCGTCACCCTCGAACAACTCGGCCAGGCCAAAAAAGTGGTTGTGGACAAGGATAACACCACCATCATCGAGGGCGCCGGCAGCGAGGAAGACATCAAGGGCCGTATCAACCAGATCCGACACGAGATGGACACCACCACCAGCGACTACGACCGCGAGAAACTCGAAGAGCGGCTCGCAAAACTCTCCGGCGGCGTAGCGCAAATCAACGTCGGAGCCGCCACCGAAGTCGAGATGAAGGAAAAGAAAGCCCTGGTCGAAGATGCACTCCACGCCACCAGGGCGGCGATCGAAGAAGGCGTCCTGCCCGGTGGCGGCGTCGTATTTCTCCGTGCCCTCAAGGCGCTCGATAAGGTCAAGGCTACCGGTGACGAGAAGGTAGGCGTCGATATCGGCCGCCGAGCACTCAGCGCACCGTGCAGCCAGATCGCCGAAAACGCCGGCATCAACGGGGCAATCGTCGTCCAGAAAATCACTGAAAACGACGACCCCAACTTCGGGTATGACGCCCTGGCGGGCAAATACCGCGACCTGGTCGCTGCCGGAGTCATCGACCCCGCGAAGGTCCTTCGGTGCGCGCTCCAGAACGCGTCCAGCATCGCCATCCTGCTCCTCACCACCGACGCAATCGTCACCGAGATACCCGAAGAGAAGAAAGACAAGTCAGCAGCCGCTGCCGGCGGAATGGGCGGCGGAATGTACTAATCCCATACCGCCAACCGCAACCGACCACGTGGGGGAAGCCTCTCACTCAGGAGGTTTCCCCTCGTGTTTTCTCCAGCCACGCCTCCCGCCAAGAGTCCGGCTAAAACACATCCGCTTGCCCTTTTCAACGGCGCCAAGGGCAACATCCATAACCGTGTGTCAGGGCCGTTTGGTGCTACACTTCCGTGGTTTCGATGTTGGCGCGGAGGGTCTGCATCAGTTCGACGAAATTGGGGAAGGTGACTGCGGCGGATTCGGCGGTGGCGACGCGGGTGGTTCCGCTGGCGCCCATTCCGGCAAGCGCCAGCGCCATGACCACGCGGTGGGCGCCGTGGCCGCTGACGTCGGTGCCTTCGAGCGGCCCGCCCCGGATGACCAGCCCGTCTTCGAGTTCGGTGATGTTTGCTCCCATCCTGCCGAGTTCGCGGCACATCACCGAGATGCGGTCGGTCTCCTTGATTCTGGCCTGCGGCACGTTCACCAGTTTGGTTTCGCCCTCTGCGAAGCACGCGGTCACGGCGAGGGCGGGCAGGGCGTCGGGCGTGGCGTTGAGGTCGAGCTCGGCGCCTTTGAGTGTCCCACCTGACGCGGCCAGCCCGTCCTCGCACTCCTCAATTCTTGCGCCCATCGTCCGCAGCATCTCAACCACCGCCTTGTCGCCCTGCGAGTCGGTCATGTCGAGCCCGGTGAGGTGGACGTCCCCGCCGGTGATGGCGGCGGCGCAGAGGAAAAACGTCGCCGACGAGAAGTCGGCCGGGATGTCTCGATTGAACGGGTGGTAGGCCTGTCCGCCAGGGATGTTGAAGTGCGTCAGCGATTCGTCGCGGCCGCACTCAATCCCCAGCCTCTCCAGCCAGTCGAGCGTCATCAGGACGTAGGGGCGCTCGTTGAGCTCGAGCACTTTTATCTCGGTGTCGTTGTCGGCAAGTGGCGCGCTGATGAGGAGGCTGGTGAGATACTGCGAGGAGGTGGCCTTTAGCGCGGTGGAGCCGCCCAGGAGCTTGCCGCCGACCACGATTGGCGGGCACTGGTTGCCGCGTGTTGAGAACGCCTCGGCGCCCAGCCGAGACAGCGCCAGGAGCAGCGGGCCGCACGGCCGCCTGCGGATCTGCTCGTCTCCGGTGAATACTGTGTGGCCGTTGGCAAGTGCCGCGACCGACAGCGCGATGTTGAGCGTGGTGCCAGAGTTCATCACGTTCACCACGTCGTCCGGGACGCAGGGCTGTCCGGCGAACCCGCGCACTTCCCAACCGCCGTCGGCGTCAGTCTCGACTTCAGCGCCTAAGGCCCGGCAGGTCACGACGGCGGCTTGGGTGTCCAGCGAGTCGAGTGGCTTCGTAAGAATCGAGGCCCCGTCAGCGAGCGAGGCGAAGAAGACGCCGCGCACGGTGTGAGATTTAGAACCGGGAACGTCAATGGACCCGCTCAGTTCGGATTTCTCGACCAGCAGCAACATCGCGGAGCTCTCCGGGGTTCGTCCAGCGTGGAACAGGGGGACTCTATTCAGAACTGGGTTCGTCCCGCTGCGCGCTGGGTTCGTGCCCTTGCCTGCAATTTTTGCACGATGGTTCAGGTTTGCGGGCGCTCACACGGCACCTCTGCCGAAGCTCTTGATTGCGGCCTGCTCTTCCTGAAAGATGTCGAACGCTGCGTCCAGGCCCGTGACCTCAAAAATTTCCATGATGCTGGGGGGGATGGAGCAGAGTTTGACATCGCCCTTTGATTTTGCCGCCTTCTTCTTCAGGCTCACCAACTTCCCCAGCAGGGCGGTCGAGAACCGCTCGACGTTCTGGAAACTGATGACGATGCGTGCCCTGTGCTGTTTCTCGACAATGTCGTACAGGTCGTTTCCGACAGACTTGATTTGGATTTCGTCGAGGAGGCGGGAGGCGGTGAAATAGACGACTGCGACCTCGCCCGCACTTCGGACCACCAGTGCTTTCCTTCGCTCGACCACGGCGGCCCCTCCAATATGTTCGGCCCGTTACTCTGCGACCGCGGCGAAAGATGATAACGCCCGCCCGGCCCAAATGCAAGGCGCCGCGCGGCTCCACAGACCTGCCGGAAGAATCTTGAGCCGGTCATCGCGCAGGGTTATAATGAGGTAGGTAATTTTGCCGGATGGCGAAATCACCGAAGAGAGACACCGATCTGGGCGGGGGAAACATGGGCAGCTTCAGGATAGTCGCCGCGGTGCTCGTTGTGCTGCTCGCCTTCAGTGCGTTTCAATTGATCTCAAACTATTCGCTAAGAGAGGCGGTCAGGAACGACGTGCGGGAGCAGATTCGACAGGTGAAGTCTTCGGAGGCCGAGCTTCTGCGAGTCCGCCAGGGGTTGACAGAAATCGCCGGTCAACTGGAGAAACTGCACCAGTCGGTCAGGGGGTTGGATCGGCTCAAAGAACTCACCACGCAAACTGAAAAGCTCGGGGCGGTCATCAATGAGCTGAGGGCAAAGCTTGACGCTGCGGCCGGAAAGGCCAGCGCTCTCGAAGAACCGGCCGCTGAACTTGTCGAAAAGACTACTGCCTTGGTCGCGAAAATATCCGAGTTGAACCAGTCGGACAGACTCAAGGGCGTGACGAAGGAGTTAGACAACCTGACAGGGGCACTGGAAAGGATGAAGGTCAGCGTTGATTCTGCTTGCAAGGCTGTCAAAATCCAGTCCCTTGCCGAGCGGGTGGCCAAGATTCAAAAGGCACTGGCCGAACTGGGCACAAGGATAACCGAACTGAAGGACAAACTGAGCAAGGAGTCCGATAGATGAAGAAGCAGCACTTCAGCGAGGTCGAGTCGTCCGAAGAGGGTGCTCCGGCGTCGGGCGTGAAGGTGCGTTGGCTCATCGACGAGCGTTCTGGCGCTCCGACCTTTGCCATGCGGCGGTTCGACATCGCGCCCGGTGGCCACACGCCGCTGCACGCGCACGACTGGGAGCACGAGGTCTTTGTGCTCAACGGCTCGGGAACCGTGTTGTCCGATGATGGCGAGTCGGCCTTTGCGCCCGGCGACGCAATCTTCGTGCCCGGTGGAGAGAAACACCAGTTCAAGAACACCGGTACAGAGCCGGCTGCAATCCTGTGCCTGGTGCCGATTGGCACGCGGAACAAATAGCACCATCGGGCCGAACGCCAAAGCAGCGCTCGGAAAGACCTGGAAGGCGGCGAAATGACACCGAAGATATCCGGCGTCACCATACTGGGTCAGATAGGCAACGGGGCCGGTAGCGTAGTTTTCAAGGCCAAAGACGACCGGACCGGCCAGTACCTTGCCATAAAGAGCGTCACTCCGGCAATCGTCCGGGAGATACAGGGGCTCGCCCCTTCCCCCGAATATGGCGGCGACCAGGCTAAGCTGCTCAAGGTGTATCGCACCCAGGTACGCAACGAGTGGAAAATCGGCCGCCACCTGACGAACCTCGACAGCGGCCACACAGGTATCCCACGGATGCACAGGCTCGTCGTCCGCCGCAAAGCGTTGCTGTTTGCCAACGAACTACACCTGGTGATGGACTTTATCGACGGGGAGAACCTGAGAAAAAACCGTGAGTATTCCATCGACCAACTCATCAGCATTTACCGCCAGGCGGCTGACATCCTCCAGTTCATGCACCGCAACGACATCGTGCACGCCGACTTCAAACCGCATCATGTCATGGTGAACGAAAAGATGGAGGTCCGGCTCCTCGACCTTGGCCTGGCCTGCCATCGGAAGGGACACGCTACCCAGGTGACAGGCAGTCCCTCGTACATGGCGCCGGAACAACTTGTGGGAGCCGGTGTTGACGAGCGCACAGACGTCTTCGGACTCGGCGCCACAATGTTTTGGGCGCTGACCGGCCGCACCATTCGACCAAACGTTGCAGGCGCCGGTACCGGAGGGGCCGTGGACCTCCAAATCAAACCCTTCGAAACTTCCGTGCGCCGTTATAACCGGGACACGTCACCTGCGCTGGAGGACGTGGTGCTGCTCTCGTGCGCCCCATCGCGCCGGGCTAGGTTGACCCTGGGCGAGGTCATCTCGCGACTCGACCGCCTCTCGTGACAGCCGGCTGCGCATCCTACATGTCCGGGAGGGCCGCTGGAGCGCCACCCGCAACTTGCGGGCATGCCTCGTAGGGGGTATACTGGCAAATCAGAGCCTTCTGGTAGATGAATAGTAGAACAGGCAGCCGCGGCCTTTGGGTCAGCCTCAGCCATGGCCGTCGGCGTGGTATCTGTGGCTGAAAAGTGAATTGCATCTTTCACGCCGTCAGGATAACGAGCTCAAAATGAAAAAACACGCATTTACCGTCATCGAAATTCTCGTCGTCATCGGTGTAATTGCCGTTCTCGCATCGTTGATGTTCCCAGCGCTCCTGGCGCACCTCGAAGGCGCCCGTGTGGAGGAGACGAAGGAGCAGTTGAGGATATTCCAGGCGGCGCTCTCACAGTACCAGAGCCAGTTTGGCACCTATCCCCCGTCACTTGGGACCGGGGAGAACGCTGGTATCGAGGCCATGCTGGGGTGCCTGCGGACCAGGGAGAACGGGGGCCCGTTCGTCAGGAAGCACATCGTGAAAGGGTGGCTAACTGACACAGACGGGGATGGCCGCCAGGAACTGTCGGACCCGTGGGGAAATCCGTGGATATTCTTCCATCCGTCGGCCTATACCGCCGGACCGGTAAAATACAGGTTGAACCAGAAGGACGTCGAGGTGAAACCGGTCAAGAATGGTGATGTCTTTCTGAACCTCGCATCTTATCAACTCTGGGCGTGTGGGCCGAACAAGAGCAGCCAGTCCGGTGGATACGACGACATCGGCAACGTGGAACAATAGTGACGAAGGCACCGGGCCGCGGAGGCGCGGCGGCCGCTCGAGGTTGTTCTGCTGGACAGTGGCTCACGCGACAGCATCCCTGAGCTTCTCACCCGCTTTGTGCGCAGCGCCGCCGAAGGCGAGCCGCCCGATGGGGAGTGGCGCGGGGCAAAAAATCCGATCGTCAGGGTCGATTCGATTGGTGAACTGGAGTTCACAGGGGCGTAACTCCAGGCGACAACAAGCGTTAGGCCCATGGGCGCCCGTTTCCCCCCTGTTCGCCGATTCTGCTCAAGTATCTCCGCCAATCGGTCGATATAATAAGGGAGACTTGTGGACGTATTGGAGCCGGAGCACTCTTGGAGGCTGACGTGGGTTTGAGCCGCGGCAAGCGGAACGCAAGTGAGGGGGATAAGCCGAGCAGCCCCGTCGCTCGTAGACGCGGAGAATCGCGGTCGGCCGGTGGAACTGGCCGTGGCGCAGGAGAGCGCAGCATGCGACTCGAACGGATACGAAAAGAAATCAAGAATGGCACCTACGAGACGGAGGGCAAGCTCAGAATCGCCATCTCACGCCTCATAGACGATGTCCTGACGCGATGCACGAAAAGACGGCGTTGAACACCTGCTGGTGAGGGGAACAGGCCGGGGCCAGAGGTGGGAGATCCCCGAAATCCGCCCTGACGCGAAGGCGAGCCGCTACGCCACACGGACGCCCATCCGCACGATAGTAGCCCTCGGCGAGTAGTACGAGCCCGGCGTTCTCCGTTGTCAAAACGCAACACTGACCAGACCCGTGTTGCCTTTTCGCAACACGTGAATAATCCCTTGCTGCTGCGAGACTTACCGCGTTTCTGCGCCAAATCCCGGCAAAACTACGTTGGATTTTCGCAACATGGCGGGAACGCCGCGCCGGTCCTGCCAGGGTATGAGGCTCCGGCAAAGTGGTGTAAGCCCTTATGTATCAAGGGCTTACTCCCCGCGCTCAAAATACTTACGATTTTGGTTTCGCCTGGCACGCAGTTTGCTGCAATGGAATGGTGAAATCAGCCGAAAAGGTCGGCAGTAAGGCAACGTGAGCACGAATAACGGCTGACCAATAGGAATCACTGAAGGGAGTGATGGCTGCGACCTGATGAAACTGGCAGGAATAATTGCACCCGCTGTTCTGTATCTTGGAGAAGCCTGAACCCTCTAACGGAAAGGAGAGTGGAGAATGAACGTAGCCTTGAAGAACACCCCGTGCCTTATCGTCATGCTTCTGGTCGCCTCAGGATTGTGTGCGAGCCCTACCGTGGGACAAACTTTGTTCGATGACTTCAACGATAACATCTGCAACACAGCGATGTGGGAATATGGTACTGATGAGGACGGTGATCTAGCGGAAATCCATGAGCATCTGGAATACACTTCGCCGGGGGAGCTGGAGCCCGATGAGGAGAATGCGGCCTACTACAAGCTCAAAACCCCCGCGCCGTACGGAACCGGCTGGACCGTGACGCTGGACGTACACGTCGGCGACTATGGCGGTGGCCCCGAAAGCGATCACGACTACGGAATGGAGGTCGTCGTCCTGAACACCGCTGATTACCGTGACGGGCTCTGGTTCGGCCTCGACCGGGGCTGGTGGGAAGACGAGTACTATCTTGGCTGGTGGATAGAGAAAACCACTGACGAAGGAGAGGAGATGGAGGAGCATTACGCCCCGGCGACCGCCAGCGATGGAGCGCTGAAGCTGGTGTGGGACGGAACGTCGTTCCATTCCTATTACAACGAGGGCGCCGGATTTCAAGCATTGGGCAGCAGCATCTCGGTCGGCGATTGGGACATGGACGGCAGTAGCACCTTTACCTTAAGGATCGGCGGCTGGGATTGGGGTTGCGACTTTGCCCTTGACGATGGCAGCAAACTCTACTGTGACAACTTTGAACTGGTCATCCCGGAGCCAGCCACGCTCTCACTGCTGGGGTTGGGCGCTCTGGCCTTTGGACTTCGCTCAAGGCGGGCCGCGCTCATCCGACGGCGGAACTAACCGAGCTATAAGGGCTTCGCCCGTGGAGAAAGGGGCCGCCCTTCACACCCACATGCTGACCTGTGTCGGCACCGTGTACGACGATGTTGGCGCCTCGGCCGCCGTGTCCTTGTTCGAACGCCTGCTCATCGGCGGTGGCGAAGGCGGCGTCTCTGAGCCGCCGGGGCTTGGGCTGGTCGGCTTGGCTCTGGTTTGCCGCAGGCGTCGCAGTTGAGCCGATGTTCGGTCGTCTTCTCCAGGAGACCACTGAGAATGGGGCCAACCAAGTTGGCCGCATTCCCTTCGTCCCTTCCCAGCGACGAAGATTCCTCACGCACCCGACGGACCATTTTGGTATACTGAAGGGTTGGAGCATGTAGGGCGCGGGCGCTCCCTCGTTTGTGTCCTTTGCTCTGGCGTCCGGGGCGCCTGCCCCGGAGCCTGTAGGAGAATGGGATGACAGACCGCGGTTCCAGCAGTGGGGCTAGGGCGGCAGCGGCTGCCGCCGGGGAGCCGGGCCGGCCCAAGCCCACAAGGCGCCGGCGGCTCGTGAAGATCGCCCTTTATGTGGTTGGCGGCCTTGCCGCTCTGATTGTACTTGCGGCAATACTTTTCCCGCTCATCTTTACTGAGGCGCGGCTGAAGGGAATGTTCTGCAGCTACGCCGGGGCGGCGCTGAAACGGAAAGTCTCAGTGGAATCGCTGGACCTAGACCTCTTCAGCGGGGTCAAGGTGGGAGGGTTGAGAATCGCCAACAGGGAAGGCTTTAGCGCCGAGGACTTCATTCGAGTCAAGGAACTCGACGTCCGGGTCAATGTCTTGTCTGCTCTTGCGAGCCTGGGCAGGAAGGTGCATGCGCGCGTGGCAATCGCCGAGCCGCGGGTCCTAATCGAGCGGGGCGCCGGCTGGGTTTTGAACATCGCTGACCTTCTGAAGCCGGAGCCAGAAAAGCAAGAGCTGGGGTCTGAGTCTGAGAGAAAAGAAACCGAGCCGCTGAAGGAACTTTCGCTCGAGTTCAAGTGGGACGGCGGCCGACTCCTCTTTCGGGACTGCCTCGGCGACACCCGGCGCGAGACGATGCTCAAAGACCTCACCGCCGAGGCCAACCTTCCGGGGCTGGCCCGGCCATTGCGCTACCGCGTGACCGGCAACGCCAGCAAGGGCTCCTTCCTGATGAAGGGGAACGCCCGCCTGTTTCACAACGGCACCATAGAACCCCGGCAGGTCATGGGCGAACTCCTGAGCGCGACCCTGACGCGGTTCCCCCTGGGCGGTATCTGCGGGACCCTGGGCCTGCCGGCGACGGTCGAGTCCGTCAACGGAGAGATTTCCGTCTCAGCCGAGCGCGCCGGCCAAGTCACGGCGGTGGGCAACCTCACCGGTGACACTGTGTTCGACGGCCTCACATTCGCCGCGGACCTGAGTTCGAGCATGGACATACCAGGCCGGGATCTGTCGGCACGGATCACTTTCAAGGCCGAACCTTTCTCCGAGGGGGAGTTCAGTCTCGAAATGAAGGATGCCGGGGCCGAAAGCTTTCTCGGTTCGCTGAACTTCACTTGCGACCTGGCAAAATTGACCGGCGGCGCAGCGGCGAAATCACTCGGAATGCCGACCCCGCCCGACGGCGGGCCGGCCACTTCCCGCGGAAGTATAACCGGCCGGCTGAAAATCAGCGGCACGTCGGCCGCGCTGAATGGTCGGGTGTCCATCTCTATCGCAGATTTTCAGGCCCACCCCTCGCTCACCGGCGGGAGCACACTCCCGCCCGAGGACACCGCACTGAGCGCGGAAGCCGGGCTTCAGTTCACGCCCGAAGGAAAACTAAAGGAGCTGGCGATTGGTTCGCTGGAGGCGAAGTCCAGTTTCCTCGACGCCCGGATAGTGAAGGGGCGGGTGTGGTCGCTGTCTGACCTAAACAGCCTCGGCACCGACCTCTCGGGCTACGTGCGGTTCAGCGGCCGCACCTTCACAAGCAAGTTCGGCAAGGCCCTCGGGTTGCCGCCGCTCCACGACAAACTCGAGTTGAAGTTCTCGGGAAAGGGTGAAGAGGGACACGCCAAAGTGGCGGCCGCGGCAAAACTCGAACGTGAGCAGGGCAAGCCGGCCCCGGTTCGGTTCAGCGTAGCTGCCAGGCTGGACGCGAGAGGGGCGAAAATTGACGCCCGTGACTGCAAAGTTATGCTGACAGCCGGCGAGGCCGAGATGCCCTACACCCAAGTCGCACTAATCGGTAGTTTCAGCGACCTTACTGGCGCGCCGGAGGCAGAGCTAAGTTTCAGCGGCACCGCTGACCTGGGCGCCCTTGCGTCGCGGCTGTCCGCCTACATTGATGTCCTGTCCGAAATCAAGCCCCAAGGTCAGATGGCTGTGGCCGACGGCTCCTTCAGCGGCACGGCTCGAAAGTTCAGGACCAAGTTCAAACTCGCCGCCAAAAACCTCTCCATAGCCGGCCGGTCCGACCCGCCACAGGCGGGCCGCGCAGCCGCCCCCGTCTTGGATATTTTGTCGAAGGGCGAGTTGGTCTGCCAGTGCGACGCCAGCGCAGACCTGGCCAAGAAGCAGGTGGAGATAAAAACCCTGGACTTCAAGTCATCCGATCTCGCGGCCTCCGTAAGCGGCACGATAGATGATTACGTGGCCCTGAAGGGAGCGGTGGAGGTGCGGCTCGCTGCAAAGACCAACAAGTTCGGCCCACTGCTCGCAGCGCTGAAACTAATCCCAGAAGGCATCGACACCAAGGGCCGCCTCGAACTGGCCGGACGGCTCGACACTGGAAAAGGTGAACTGGAACTGGACAATCTGGAGGCGAACACTGCCTATGGCCGGGTGACGCTTAAAGAGCAGTGCACGGTATCGGGGCTCGACATTGATAAGTTTCGGACCGAGCCGCTGGCCGCAGCGAGGAAACTGTCCGCGAGCGCCTCGTTCGAGGGCGTGGTCTTCCTGGATTCTCTCGCCACGCTGCCGGAGGGGCTCCTGCCCCCGCAGCTCAAGGCCACCGGCGCCGTGCCGTTCACCCTCAACGTTGAACAAGCATCCCCCACAAAAATCGCCTTTTCTGCTGACGCCACAGCGGCCTCGCTCGAGTACGGTGAGTTCTTTGCCAAGCCTCGCGCCAAAAAGGCTACGGTAGAACTCGGAGCAGCGCTGGCCGAAAATGGCGGGGTGGACGTATCCCGGCTCGATGTCCTGCTCGACGGCGCGGAACTCAGACTCAACGGGCAGGTGTCTGACGACTTCGGCACGTTCGTCTGCCAGAAATTGACCGCCGTGATTGAACGCCCAGCGATGCTGACCGCCATGGTGCCCGCCCTCAGAGAGTTCGAACTTTCCGGCAAACTCCACTTGTCTGCCTCCGGCAGGGTGCCCATCGACGAAGTGACCGCCGGCAGCCTGGGTGGTGCCGAATTCAGCGGCGTGGTCAGACTTGACCAACTCGCCGCCACTTCCGGCCGGCTGGGGTTCACGGCGAACGGCGAGATCCGAATGAACCGGAACAGTATTGATGCCGCCGGACTTACTGTGGGCGCGTCCACCCGTGCGCCGAAAAGCGATACTACGCTGACGTTCAAGGAGCTGCGGATAACCGCGGCCAAAAAGAACGCCCCAATACTCGCCCACACCGACGCACTTCACCTGGCGTTCTCGGTGTCCTCGCCCCACGTGAACGCAGGCCATCTGCTCGCAGCACTGCCGGAGAAGGCCAACCCCGGTGTGCGAGAAACTACCACCGCTCCGAGCGCCCGGACACAATTCGAGTTCCTGAAAAATCACACGGTCACTGGTCATCTTGAAGTTGAAAAACTGACTTATGAGAAACATATCGTCAAAAATATTTCGACTGACCTGCGGATGGCGGGGAATAAAATCACCACCTCCAAGCCGTTCCGGGCGGAGGTCCATCAGGGAACTGTCCGCGCCAGTCTGGCAGCAGACCTGAACCAACCTGGGATAGCGCACAACGGAGAAATCGTCATCCAAAAAATCGACCTCAACAACGTGGCAACTGCACAATTGTCACTCAAGGATGTCTTCATGGGTCGGGTTGGCGGCGACGTAACCTGGAAAGGGAAAGGATTCGCGTGGGATGACATCACAACCAACTGGACCGCGGACATGAAGTTCGCCCTCAATGACGGCGTGATATTGAACTTCGAGCGGTCTCCATTGGTCGCCGGATTAGCCGGCCCGATCCTTCGGCACCTCGGCGCCGCCGCGCTCCCCGATAACAAATACCGCTACGACCAACTCGACCTGGACCTGCACCTGAGAAGAGGGCGGGTGCACGCTGATGACCTGCTGCTGGAGGGTAGGAACAACCTCGACCTCGAGATACAGAAAGCCTCGGTCGGCCTGGACGGCACAATCCAGATGGACGTTGCCGTCATGGCGCCGACGGAACTGCTGATGAACTATGTGAAGAGGGAAGTGGTGAAGCAGGAGGCCGCCCTCGCCGTGGTGGAGAAAGCGCTGGAGAAGAAACGCCCCGCGTTCTGCACGTTCGGCGTGTCCGGCCGTTTCGACAAGCCGCGCATCGCAGCCGACCTGACCACTTTTCCCAAATGGGTGCTCTCGCTGGTCACGGACATCCTTAGAGACCCCCGCAGTCTAATCGAAGGCATCCTGAAGGACAGGTTGAAACAACACAGAGACCGCGACGAGAAAAAGGAAAAGAAGGACGAGCCGGCAGACGCGCTCAAGGGCCTCCTCCGCGACCTCCTGCACTGAGACCACCTGCCAGCAGCGCGCGCCTGTTCTTCGATGCCCCTTCCACTTCCCAACGTCCTGCCAGCCGTGGATTGACCCCAAACCGGCATCAAGTACAATGAAGTGATGAGTTCAGCACGAAATAGGTAACTGTCCAGATTTACTGGAATTAGATTGATGCAACTTCGCTTACCGAGACTTCTATCAGCGTTTATGAGGTCTGCCAAATGTCAGAGCAAAAAGAGTATGTAGAAAACATTCGCAGGAAGCAAATGAGGTCTGATGAGTTCATATTGGATTCTCTTACAGGAGCAATAGATAGGTTAGAGAAAGCATTCCCCCGATACGGGAGTTTCTTAATGGAACTGGCAGACATGCTAGGTTGAGGGCCTAGTGCTCCTTATGGGGCATGCGGGTTCAAATCCCGCCCTCGGCACCACGTAAGATAAGGCCCCGCAACAGGTTATGCTGCGGGGCCTTCTGCTTCAGGAAGTTTAATTTTCTTCCCTTGAACGCGCAGCGTAACATGGGGTGTCACATGATTTTAGTTTGTCATGTCATAGGGCGACACCACCAACGAGGCTATTGTTTTACATCCTACAAAATACCAATCGCTATATTGGGGTGATAGAAACCGTTTGACAACAGCGTTCGACCAACGTATACTTTTTCAACGTCATGGTTGGTCGTACGCAAACGGTTGAGTGGGGATATTCGGCCCTGTAAGGAGGTGAGGAAGATGCCGTGTGATGTTTGCGGTAAAACAGCTGCATTGTCGACGTGCAAGATATGTGGAAGGAAGTACTGTAGCCGCTGCGGCAAGGACGGCAAGTGCAACATCTGCCGAGAGAAACTGAAGTAACTCTTCACTCTGTCAGGGACCAAGCTTCTCGAGATCCTGGCGCAAGGTTCGTCGACGATGGCGTAGGGTATCCAAGGAGAATTGTAGGTCGCGGGTCGAGCGCCCGAAAAAAAATGCAAAGGCTGTGAGCCACCCATATGTCCCCGTGAGAACGGAGAAAACAATCGCAAGGTGTAGCGCTTCAGGTCCCGCCGCGTAAAGCCAGAGGATGAGGCTGACTAACAAGCCCGCAGTTAGTGGCAGGACTACTAGCAAGGCACGCCAGTCTATGGAGAGTATCTCCCCCCATTTCCGCAAGGGAAAATACGAGCAGAGCAAGCACTCGCAGAGGCGGTTCATCAGAAGTTTCAGGCGAAGAGCCCAAATAACCGAGATCTCTACATGGGCTGGCGCCCCGCTGTCCCTGGGAATCCGCAGTATTGCACCACATGCCGGACACCTTCCCTTCTTCCCAGCGTGTTCGCCAGATACGCGCACGGATTGGCGGCAGACGCACTTGAATCTGATAGTAACTCTTTTCGCGCCCATGGTCTTTCCACGGGTTCTTCTCATAACCTAAAGATGTCTCCAAACGCATCGACTGTGCTTTGGCCGAACCTTCCGATTGCTTCGCCTATCCTGTCCCTTCGACCATGCGCTACGTACCACGCCACTTCAATGCCGAAATAGAAAATGTACCCCATGATTTTCAGAATAGCTACAATTGATCTTATTTGGATTACTAAGATGATCTTCGCGAGCTTGAAAGGGTCAGGAACTATCATGACCGCTCTCCTTGAGCTGAAGCATCAACCTCCTCTTCGAAGGTGTCATCTTGTTAGCCTGCAGCAATTTGTGTTCGAACGATGTTAGCAACCCCGCTTCTTTCATGCAGACACCGATAAGGAGGTCGGTGAGGTCATCGATGTTCTCCAGCGTCAGGAATCTTCCTTTGGTTTGCTTCGCAAACCATCTAAAGACCTCCTCGGTTCTGTCAACATTGTTCGGGTTGCATAGGACCGAATAAATCTTGATGCCCTTTCTACATAGGCCTTTTGTTTCCTTCCTGTAGTCAAATCCGCAGGGGCACTCACTAAAGCTATCGACAACCCCGTGTGGTGGGGCGTCACCGACCAGGACGACCGCCTTATTGGAGCGTTCCCTCCACTTCAACGCATTGGCTTCGTGTAAAGCGTCCTCGAGCGCCTCCGGACCTCCTCCGCCTGTTGGTTCCACGTTTATTATGAAATTAGTCACCCTCTCTGCGTCGCGGGTCAGTTGACACGTCTTGGTGACATAGGTCGTGTCGGCGTCAGGGTGATCGCCATGCGCAATTACTGCATAGCATACGTCGGGCAGAGCTGAGCCAATTTCCGATACGAGTCTGCTCAGATTTTGCCGAACGTTCTCGAGATACGGATACATGCTACCGGTAGTGTCAAAAAGGAGTGCTATGTCAAGGATTCTTGTGCGTCTGGCGGCGCTGGATGCACGAATATCGGCACTCCTGCGAGTCACTTTTCCCAGAACTTCCATTTGTTTTTTGCTTAGCTCTGGCATGTTGCTCATTCTTTGCCGTCCATTTCGCTATTCGTTCTGTCGGGTTATGCCCCAATGTCTCGGTCATACTCCCTACGCTTATTTGGGTCCATTAGGACTTCATGAGCTTCGTTCACCTTCTTACTCATCGCTTCCGCTTCTTCTTGCTTCGATTTTGGCTTATTCCTGTAGTGGTCAGGGTGATGCTCCGACATTTTCGCGCGGTAAGCTTTCTTGATTTCGTCTTGACTCGCATCGGGCTTGATGCCCAGGATAGCGTAGTAAGTTTCCTTCTCCACCCGCTCCTTCGTTGTCCTTCCACCGCCCGTAGTGGATCCCAGGGCTTCCGCGTCTTGCTTAATCTGTACGACCCTTGCCCTTGCATCGGAGTATGATATTACCCCACTTTTGAACTCGTCTGCTACATTCAGCAGGTCTTCTTCCAGTAGCATAAGCGCGGCTGTAATAGTTGGGTCCGAGGTTCTCGCCCTGGCCGTCTTGATTACCACCATCGTTTCTGCAACTAGCCTGTCGATTTCTTCTCTTTTTGCTTGATCCTCGCCCCAGGGCGTTTCGTCCGTACGTATCTCCTCGTCCTCGTCTAGCTCCAAATCGACAACTTCGGCTAGACCCACACCATCTACGAGTTTGCCGATTCCGTGTCCAGTGAGGTATCCGGCAAGTGCGAATATGGGAATAAAAACCGTGTTGCCGAGAAACCTTTTCTCTAAGCTCCACGCAAGCGCGGAAACAACTCCGCCGGCGATGGCTCCAATTGTGCAGCCAGCAGGGACCTCGTTGGGATGGCCACCAGGACGGGAATAAAAGAGCTCGTTTGCGGCGGGACCAAGAAGAAATCCGCCGAGCCCTCCACAAACAACACCTATCACGACAGGGAGCAAGGCCGCGAGTAAAGCTACGATAAGGAGAGCAGCAATCAGGCCGCCCAGGGCGCCAGCCAGAGCACCAACAAACAATCCCATACCTGCGGCCAAAAGGCATGCCAGGCTCCTTGCCAAGATCGATTCAAACTCCTCGATAGCGGCCCGAATACCTACTATAACACCTGCTAGCGCCCCACACACAACGCCTATGTTCGCACCCAATTCCCTTACTTTCCCCCAATTGACGCCTTTCCAAGCCGCGGAGTGGGAATACGGCACATAGCTCACGCGGTCAGAGATTGCCAGAACTATCAGTAAGCCAGCAACTAGACCCGCCAGAGCACCAACCCAGGGGCCGCTTCTGAACCTTCCCCAACAAGGCATGGCCTTCCTACCTCGTAACACTTCGGCCAAGTGAAAAGATAGCAGGAAACAGTCGCCGCGCAAGAAAAAAAGAGCCGACAGTTTTATTCCTCATCCACCGCGCATTTGCTGCCGCAGAGTATCACCCGTCTGTGGGCAATGCAAGAAGGATCCCCGGCACCGAGGCGCAGGGCCGCACACAATCGCGTGACTATGACCGCCGCAGAATGAGTCGAGGACGATGCTGGCGGGATTCGAGTAGTGCTCGATGAGGGCGCGAAAGACGCTCCAGGGGCGTCGGGCGAAGTAGCGGTGCATCTTGTAGACCGGGGTCTGGGGTTTCGCGGTCACCGCGTGGTCTATCGGCTTCAGATTATCGAGGTCCTTGATTTATTCCGACGTATCGTTCCTGCCTTGCTGGAGGTCCCCTGGCCGGCAGGCGATATGCTACCACACGGCCGGCGCGTTTTCCACCCCGATTCCGTTATCGTTTGGCTGTTGCACCATGCGTCTGTAATATGAGGGGCCGTCGCCTATTCCCGTCTTGCTCTGTTGGGCGGTTCCTTTCTCGGTGGGCCGATGGGGAGCGTGTGGGCAGCTCAACGGACTTGTTCCAAAATGTGCGACGTTGACTTGCGACGCGGGTCACTGTAAAATCCCGGCACGGTAGTCATCGGGGTAGTCTCTTCGAGTGCGCGTGGACTGATGGCCGATTTTGGACGGATTACTATTGTTGGCGTCGGGCTGATTGGCGGGGCGTTGGGCCTTGCGCTCAAAAGGCGTGCTTTGGCGCGGCAGGTTGTAGGCGTCGGGCATCGGGACATCTCCCTCAAGCGAGCAGAAGAACGCGGCGCCATCGACCGGTGGACGCTCGACATTGCCGAGGGTGCGGCCGAGGCTGACATCGTCGTCATCTGCACGCCGGTGGGCCTGACCGCGGAGAAGGCGGCGGAGGCGCTCCGTGCGATGAAGCCGGGCAGCATCCTCACCGACGTGGCCAGCACAAAAGCGAATATCACCAGGAAAGTCGAAGCGGTCCTGCCCGAAGGCATCGCGTTCGTGCCGGCGCATCCGATGGCGGGGTCGGAAAAACGCGGCGTCCAGAACGCCCGGCCTGACCTGTTCGACGGCGCGCGCTGTGTCCTGACACCGACGGACAAGACGGCGTCTGATGCCGTGGAAACTATCCGAAAGATGTGGCAGGCGCTCGGCGCCTCGGTCCAGATGCTCGACATCGACGAGCACGACCGCGCGGTAGCCCAGATCAGCCACCTCCCGCACGTTATTGCGGTGACGACGATCAATGCGGCCGACGAGGCCAGCCTCCCTTACGCCGCGACGGGCCTCAAGGACGTGACCCGAATCGCCGCAAGCGACGTCGATCTCTGGCTCGACGTGCTCAAGGATAATCGCGAGAATGTCATGGAGGCACTGGAACGATTTGCGGGGGAATTCGATTCCATCCGCGCCCTTCTGAAAAGCCGCCAGTGGGACGACCTCAGGGAGGCCCTCGAACGTGCTTGCCGCCGAAGGACTTCGCTGGAGTCCGGGGCTGGGGGCGCAGAACGTCAAACTGAAAATTAGCACGGAGAACAGATTTGCTCTGGCAGATTGAAATCGCATTGAAGCCCGGACAGCTCGACCCCGAAGGCCAGACTGTCAAGAGCGAGGCAGAGGCAATCGGCATCTCCGGAATCGAGGAGGTGCGGCGAGTCCGGGTTTTCGTCATACAGACCGAACTGGGGCGGGAACAGGTCGAGCGGATTGCAGACCGTCTCTTGAGCGATCCGGTGGTGGACAGGTATGCGGTCGGCGAGCCGGTGCTCGACGAAAGCCGCAGCGACCTCCAAATCGTCCAGGTCGTGCGGAAGCCAGGCGTGATGGACCCGGTGGAAGCGAGCACCCTCAAGGGCATCGCCGACATGGGTCTCCGGGCATCGGCCGTTCGCACGGCGCGGAAATACTACATCTACGGCTCGCTGGCAGCGGCCGACGCGAAAAGGATCGGCGAGAAGGTGCTGGCGAACGACATCATCGAACATCTTATTCTGGGCGGCGAAAAGATACACGAGATCACGACTGGCTCGAAGACACCTTTCGAGAAGCTGGTGGTGCCGCTGCTGGAAGCCGATGAAGGCGAAATGGAGCGGATCAGCCGGGAGGGGGTGCTGTCGCTAAACCTTGCCGAAATGAAGACAATCCAGGACTACTACGAGAAGCTCGGCCGCAACCCGACCGACGTGGAACTGGAGACCCTGGCCCAGACGTGGTCGGAGCATTGCGTCCACAAGACCTTTCGCGGCATCATCAACTACAACGGCGAAATCATCGACAACCTGCTGAAACAGACCGTGATGCGGGTTACTCGCGAACTGGACAAGCCGTGGTGCCTCTCCGTGTTCGAGGACAATTCCGGCGTAATCGAGTTCGACGAAGACTGGGGCGTCGCCTTCAAGGTCGAAACCCACAACCATCCGTCTGCTCTCGAGCCTTACGGCGGCGCCGGCACAGGCATCGGAGGGGTCATCCGCGACCCGATGGGCACCGGCATGGGCGCAAAGCCGATCCTCAACACCGACGTGTTCTGCTTCGGGCCGCCCGACTATCCTCCCCACAAACTGCCGAAGGCCGTGATGCACCCGCGGCGGATTATGCGCGGCGTCGTCGCCGGCGTCCGCGACTACGGCAACCGTATGGGCATCCCCACCGCCAACGGCGCGGTTTTCTTCGATGAGCGATATGTCGGCAACTGCCTGGTGTATTGCGGCAACCTCGCCCTTATCCCGCGGGACGGCTGTGAGAAGGCGGCCCGGCCAGGCGACCTCGTCGTGGTCGTCGGCGGGCGCACCGGCCGAGACGGCATACACGGCGCCACGTTCGCCTCCGTCGAACTGCACGAAGAAACCTCCAGCAGCCACGTCCAGATTGGCAACGCAATTATGGAGAAGAAGATGCGCGACGTGCTCCTGGTAGCGCGCGACCGGGGCTGGTATTCCTGCATCACCGACTGCGGGGCGGGGGGACTGTCCTCCGCAGTGGGCGAGATGGGTAAGGACATCGGGGCCGAGGTTGACCTGGCCACGGTCCCGCTCAAATATGATGGCCTCACCTACACTGAGATGTGGATTTCCGAGGCGCAAGAACGGATGGTCATAGCCGTCCCCCCGGAGCACGAACAGGCGCTGCACGAACTGTGCGCGTCCGAGAACGTCGAGTCCACAACCCTCGGCCGCTATACCGACAGCGGCAGGCTGGTCCTCCACTATCAGCGCGAGCAAGTCTGCGACCTGGAGATGGACTTCCTCCACAACGGAGTGCCCCGGCTGGAGCGCAAGGCCGAGTGGAGCGAGCCGGCGCTGAAAGAACCCCACCTGCCCGCGAAGACCGACTACGGCGAGGACCTCAAGAACATTCTGGGCTCGTGGAACGTGTGCAGCAAGGAGTGGATTATACGCCAGTACGACCACGAGGTTCAGGGCGCAAGCGTGCTGAAGCCGCTGGTGGGGGCCGAGAACGACGGGCCGGGCGATGCCTGCATCGTCGCGCCGGTGCTCGGCTCGCGGCGTGGGCTGGTCGTTTCCAACGGGATGAACCCGAAGTATGGTTTGATCGATCCGTACCACATGGCGGCTTCCGCCATTGACGAGGCGCTGAGAAACTTGGTTGCGGGGGGCGGCGACCTCGAACGTGCGGCGCTGCTGGACAATTTCTCGTGGGGCAACCCCGACAAGCCCGACCGGCTCGGCGGGCTGGTGCGGGCCGCACGCGCCTGCTACGACGTTGCGAAGGCTTACGGAACACCGTTCGTCTCCGGGAAGGACAGCCTGAACAACGAATACCAGGTGGACGGCGGCACGATTGCGGTCCCGCCGTCGCTTTTGATTTCGGCGATGGGCGTGATGCACGACGTCACCAAGGCCGTGTCGATGGACGCCAAGCAGCCCGGAAACCTTGTCTTTGTGGTCGGCCTGACAAAGGATGAACTGGGCGGGTCGCACTACTACGACATCCACGGCGAACTGGGCCGAAACGTGCCGCAGGTCGACACCGACCTCGGCCTGAGGGTTTTTACCGCGCTGTCAAGGGCGACGGCGGCAGGCCTGGTCAGGGCCTGTCACGATTGCAGCGAGGGCGGGATTGCCGTCGCCGCGGCCGAGATGGCCTTCGCTGGCGGGTTGGGCATGCGGTTCGACCTGGCGAAGGTCCCTTGCTCGGCCGAGGCGCAAGAAGATGCCAAGCTCCTCTTCTCCGAATCCAACTCGCGGTTCATCGTCGAGGTCGAGCCGGGGAAAGTTGAGGCATTCTGCGACGCAATGACCGCCGCATCCTGTGCGCAGGTCGGCACAATCACCGACGACGGAACATTCGCGGTAACCGGTCTCGGAGGCGACACGGTCATCCGTGAATCCATCATCGGCCTCAAAGAATCCTGGCAGGCGCCGCTGAGGTGGTAATCCTTGGATATTCGTGGTATTGTTAGAATTGACCGCCTTCGGGAGAATGGCGATGGATGAAGACAAGAAGGACAAGGATTCCGGGCAGACCAAGGAGCCCCGCGCCACGTATCGGACGTTGCGAAGATTGAGCAGCCCCAAACCAGCACAGGAAGTACTAAAGGCTTTCGAGAAGATTCAGAAGTTAACAAAGGGTAAGGCTAAGGGCAAAGACGTGGTGACACTAGTTCGAGAGGAAAGAGAGCGCTAGTGTATGTCATCGATGCATCTGTGGCGTTAAAGTGGTTCGTAAGAGAAAATGATTCCGACAAGGCTCTTGCGCTTTGCGAGCAGGCTTTGCTCGGAAGCCTCGATATGGCCGCCCCCGATATGTTGTTGTACGAGGTCGCTAACATCCTTCTGCGGAAAATCGAACTGACCCCCTCGCAGGTCCAGAATTCGATACGTCAGCTGCTTGATACTGGCATCTCCTTCTCGGCTTTGGACGCCGGACTGATTTTTCGAGCGATTCACGTAGCGGGTACAACGGGCGCCAGCGTGTACGATGCTTCCTATGTAGCTCTCGCGCTCGAGGTTAATGGAACGCTGGTAACCGCAGACCGCCGCCTTGCCAAACTCGCCGAGTCACAGGCGGATATCCGCATGTTGGACACGTTCTGACGAACACCCGAGTGGAAAAATGACAGTGAAAACCCTCATCATCCGGACGGCGGGGACCAACTGTGACCTGGAGACGAAGTTCGCCTTCGAGCGGGCCGGCAGCGAGGTCTCGCTGCTCCATATCAATCGGGTGAACGAAAAGCCCTCGCTGCTCGACGAACATCAGGTCCTTGCCCTGCCGGGAGGGTTCAGTTACGGCGACGACATCGCCGCAGGAAAAATCCTGGCAAACGAACTCCGGATGGAACTTGGCGACCGCCTGAAAAAATTCGTCGATAGCGGCAAGCTTGTCATCGGCATCTGCAACGGCTTTCAGGTCCTGGCAAGAGCTGGCCTGCTGCCCGGTCCGGTCACCCGAGACACCCAACAGCCGGTCACCCTCCCGTTCAACGACTCGAATAAGTTCGAGGACCGGTGGGTCTATCTTCGGGCCGACTCCGGCAAGTCGCCGTTGATCAACAAGGGCGAGATGATCTACCTGCCCGTAGCGCACGCAGAGGGGAAATTCCTCACCAAGGACGACGCCACACTAAACGCAATCCGTGACAACGACCAAATCATTTTCCGTTACGTGGACCGCGACGGGCGCACTGAAGCGCAGTATCCCGCCAACCCCAACGGCTCGGTGGACGACATCGCCGGAATCTGCGACCCGACCGGCAGGGTTCTGGGGCTTATGCCGCATCCGGAGCGCCACGTCCTCCCGACCCAGCACCCGCGCTGGACGCGTGAAGGCGTCAAGCCCGAAGGCGACGGTATGCAAATCTTCCGTAACGCCGTGCGGTATTTCGTGTAAGAAAGACGGCTGAAGGGAACTCCCTCAAAGGGCTTTTCCGCCTTCATCCCGCGCACGAATGACGGGACTGCATGGCGGCAGCCGACAGGCCGAGCCTGTCCTGGAGCATCCGGCAGACGCAATCGCAGATGATGAGCAGACATTCCTCGAACAGGCTCCGGAGGGTGTGGGGCGTAGGGTGCCGCAGTGTCAGCGGCGCGGGGACGTGAACGATGATGTCGGCGAGCCCGGCGATTGGCGAGGACGTGTCCGCTGTAATCACGGCCAGCCGCGCTCCCGCGTCGTGTGCCTTGGCGGCTGTTTCGAGGGACACGGGAGTTCGCCCGGCCCCGGACGCGACCAGCACCAGGTCACCTTCCTGCACGGGCGGACAACCCGGCGAGCCGGCCACGTGGGTGTCGATGTCCAGATGACCCAGGCGTATCCGCATTGCCTCCAGCATCGCGCCGCTGCGGCCGGCGCCCACAAGAAGCACCTTCCGCTTTGTGGCGAGCGCGTCAACGAGGGCGCAGACCTGCTGCGGGTCAACCGATTCGCCACACCGCCGCACATCGCCCACAACGGCGCTGAACAGTTCGTTGAATTCCATCTTACCTGCACCTGAAAAAATGGTGGGTAGGGGCGGAATTGAACCGCCGACACCGGGATTTTCAGTCCCGTGCTCTACCCCTGAGCTACCTACCCATCGACCGAGGATTATACGGTAGCGAACGGGCGTGGTCAACTGAGCCCGCTCAGTATTTTTGTATTTCGGCTATTGACCGACGGGCCGGCCCGCGGTTAGTGCTACTTTGTCAACTTCGCCGGTTTTGCTCAACGCGGGCCCGCATATTGTCCTCGTGAAGCCACGCTCCATGCAACACATACCCCAGAAAGCAGAATTGACAGAGCAGCACTAAGTGCCGGTCTGACTACGAGTCACAGATTTTCCCAAATTTTCGGCGCTGTCGGCATGGCATTCCCCTGCACTGAAGAGGGTTTTCGGAACCGGAACAAGTTGTCCGAGATGTCTTCGAGAACCTGTCCGCTACAACAGGGCAGGAAAAAACAAAAAAAATGGGGGCGGACGCGGATGCAACGGACCAGCGCGCAAACGGCATAAGACCTGGCGCTGGGTTAGGTTATGACCAGACAAACGCCAGGGCCGCGCGACCCGGAGAAAAATTGCTACACGCCGTGTAGCAATGCTACAGCATTTGTAGCGTGTATTATAGTAGAGGGTGATGGTGTTTCGTGCGGCGGGAAGGTCTGCCCCAGGGGTAGACCGGGCCGGCCGCAAGACAGCTTTGCAGAGGCCAGCGGGCTGGCTATGCTCAACCGCTGCCGGAGGAGCTGGCTCACAGTCAGAAGGATGTGATGCCAGCCAACAACAAGCGATGTTGGGGCGTCGGATGGGCCGGCGCCACGGGACGTACGCACCTTTTTGGATAGGCGGTCAGAATAACCTGACACCGGTGGATGAGGAGGTCAACCCATGCGTCTGCAATTCGTGACCGGCACTGTTCTTGTCTTTCTTTTCGCCGCTTCGGCGCCGGCGTTGGCGACGAATTACTACTACGTCGGCGGGCCGCAGCCGGCCGTCAATAACGACCCCTCATGGAAGTGGATGGAGGACGAGGGACTGAGCGGAATCGACGCGGTCTATGAGTGGATCCAAACGAACGGTTCCGGCGACTGGGACATCCGAGTGCACAGTGATTATGAGGAGGACGTGGACGAGGTCAGCGGGGGGCAGATTAACCTCACCTCCGACACAGTCACGGTCAACACCGTCCAGGGAGGGATGAAGTGGGAGACTGGCGAATCCGCCCCGGTGAACGTCCACCAGGAACTCTCAAGCAAAAGCCATATCACTGGCTCGGGCGACAAGGTCTTTCACGTTCACCTGACCACGATAACCATTGACGGGTTCGCGGTTGACGGCGCCGTGTACTTCAGCACTTTCGCCGCCGGGTCAGTTCTCAAGAACTGTCACCTCTCCGGTGACGGCAAGGACACTGACCCCCGCACCGGCATCCACATCGACGACCACTGCCATGGGGTATATGTGATGAATTCACTCATCGAAGGATTCGGGACCGGTCTGCGCTACGTGGATACGACCGATGGATTCAGCACCTACATCGTCCATTCCACCATCGCAGACAATGCCATTGGTATCTCCAACGACGAGGAGCCGTGGAATACCGATGGGTATCTTCAGCTCTTCAACAGCATCGTCACCGCGGAGAGCACGCCGGTTGAACTCACCGCAGACAAGCGACCCGGCTATGAACTGCCCAACAAACGATTTTATTCCTCCAGCGATATTTACAAGGCGACCGGCGGTAGTTTTGTCTTCGATGGTGAATACGACTTCGACAACGGGGGCAGCATCACCACCGACCCGCTCCTGCAAGACTTCAGGCTGGCGGTCGGCAGTCCCTGTATAAACAGCGGCGCCACCGTGGATGCTGGCGATTTTCGCTACGTCAACGTCAACCCCAGCACCGGGTTCCAAGCGGATATGGACGTGGTGGTTGACGGAATAGCTCCCGGCACCGCCGAATACGTGATTCTCAGCGACCTCGACGGCAAGGCCCGCTTTTACGGCGGACAGGCCGACATGGGGGCGTTCGAGGCAGTGCCAGAACCGCCCGCCTGTGTAACCCTGACATTCGGCTTGATTATGCTGCGCTTCCTCCGGCGGACCCGGCGCCGCTCATTGGTCAGGTAAGCGCTCCCACATTCCGGCAAGCCGCCGTTTATTTATGCGTGGTCGGGGGCGGAGCTATTGCAGATGGCCTCAGGTGTCCAGCTCCCGCAGCGTGTTGAGCACTATCGGCACGGACTCCTGCCAGTTTTTGGGCAGGTCCTCGGAAATTTCAAAGGCAAGGGCTTTCTTGCCCGCCCGCTCGCGCTTGGCAATCACTGCGTCCCGCAGGAGGGGTTCGGGCAGAGCGTAAAGGCCGACGCTGATGTTCGCCCAGAATGCTTTGTCCGGCCAGGCCGCCCGACTCTCGTCATACATGATATCCCCTTCCGGCGGCTCGGTGAATGATTCAATGATGTGGAACGGCGCAGAAGCGATCTGCTCGGTGAGGCATCCTATCTGGCCGTCATAATGGACCATCACGCGCTTGCCCGCTGCCTCGAGAATCGGCATGGCCTCGTTATAGACAGACACCAGTAGGTCCACATAGCGTTCCGGCCCCAGCATGCCGGCGGTGAGATTTTCGAGCCACTTGACGAAATGCCCCGGCCCGGCGGCAATCAGGCGAGTTTCCTCCAGGAATTGCTTCTTCTGTACGTGGTAAAGTTCGAACAATTCGTCCACCCCCGTCGCCACGTCCATACAGAATTGTTCCGTCCCAGCCCAGTCCAGATTTATGCTCATAGCCGGGGTACGGGAACCGGTCGCAATCGTGACGGCGTAATCTTCGACCTGCTGTTCGATTTTCTCGAATTGATCATACTGCGGGACAAGTTCAGTGTTTTCTACTATCCACTGTCGAATCTTGTAGTCCTCGGGTGTTTTGATCCAGTCCTCATGGCCCCAGCCGTCTATGGTCACCTTCTGCAGCGTACCGACCGGCGTCTCTTTCCGCTGGGTGTAATAGTGCCGGTTGCTTTCGACTCTCTCCTCCACCGTATCCTTGACCCCGTGTTCGATGTGCTTGACAGTATTGACGTGACGGCAGATTCCGAGCCCCTGGTCAAACAAGCGGCGCCAATCATCATTTACATCGCCCGCCAGCCACTCATAGATGGAAAGCGGGGTTTGCGCCGGGGTGCCGCCGTCCAGTGCCGTGGTCAACAGGTCGCGAGTGCTGGTCATAGTGTTACCCCAATTCCCTAATTTTCACCATGCGGCAGCTTCTGGTTCCGCCCGGCGGAGTGTAGCGCGCCCAGTTTCTTGGAGCATAAGGTAGCATAACGCGTTCGCCTGTTCAAGCCGGGCTTGACACTGCTGCTCGCGCTCGTACAATGCGTTGCGGAATCTGGCTCGCTGGGGGCATAGCTCAGTTGGGAGAGCGTATGGCTGGCAGCCATGAGGTCACGGGTTCGAGTCCCGTTGCCTCCACCATCGGGCCTGCTCAGAAGGCAGGGGAGATGACTTCGGCGCCCTTTTCAGGGGCGCAGACATAAATGCTCGGAACGTTCCCCGTCCGTTCCCGGTACGACAGGGCTACGTTTTTGCACAAACTGTCCACGTGGTCCGAACTCACCAGGGTAATAGTGCATCCGCCGAATCCGCCGCCGGTCATGCGTGAGCCATAAACGCCGGGCTGCGACCAGGCGATTTCGACCATTGCGTCAAGTTCCGGGCAACTCACCTCGTAGTCGTCGCGCAGACTTTCGTGTGAGGCGTCCATCAGCACGCCCAGCGCGATGTAGTTTTCGGCCTTCATGGCCCGGGCTGCCTCCAGCACTCGTGCGTTTTCGGTCACCACGTGCCGCACCCGCTTGAAAGTCACGGGGTCGAGTTCAGTTTCGAGGCCAGAAAGGTCGCCGGGCTCAAGGTCACGCAGCGCGTTCACTGACTCGCCGCTGAGGATTCGTGAAGCCTCCTGCACGCCGCGCTCGCATGTCTGCCGCCGTTTGTTGTATTCCGACGAGGCCAACTCGTGGCGGATGCTGGTGTCGCACACCACGAACTTCGCCGTCTCGGTGGACAACGGCACCAGCTCGTGCTCCAGCGAGCGGCAATCAAGTTTGACAGCCGCCCCCTCCCGTCCGAATAGTGCCACATACTGGTCCATCACCCCGCACCTCATTCCAGCGTACTTATTCTCTGCGTCCTGACAAATGAGCGCGAGTTTCTTCCTCTCTACGTCCACCCCCGCGGCCGAGGGGAAGGCGAGCGCACACGAGACCTCAAGTGCGGCGGACGACGACAGCCCGCCCCCGACAGGAACAGTGCTATGAATAACCATGTCGATTCCGGCCAACTCGATGCGCGCGTCCTGCAATGCGGCGGCCACACCAGCGACATAGCGGACCCAGCGCGGGCCTTCGCCGCTCGGCGTCTCGTCGAGCGAAAAGCTCGCCGACTCCTCCATCGTCATGGAGTGAACGTTCACCCGGCGCGAGCCATTCGGCTTGAACCCGACCACGGTGTCCTGGGCGATTGCAATGGGCAGGACGTAGCCCTGGTTGTAATCCGTATGCTCCCCTATGATGTTGACCCGTCCAGGCGCCCGCGTCAGGCCCAGGCCCTGGTCGCTGCCGTATAGTTCCCTGAATTTCAAGCGGATGGCATTTTCGCGGTCAAGCACAGCCGCATCCTCACACGTGAGTACATTCGATTCCGCATCAAAATAACCGGCACGGCCTGGCCTGTCAACCGCGGCTGCCAGCGGTTTGACGCCTGCCTGGTGGAAGGATAAGATATGCGCAAGTCCACCACTGGGACTGGGAGCTCTGGACCGTCTTCCGAATCGGAGTGCTTATGATTCGCTGCCGGGTAGAAGGCGACTCGGTGCTTGTGCCTGTCTGGGCTCAAGCCGGCGGCTCCAGAGACAAAGTCGGAGGTGAATACGCCGGGGCGCTCAAGGTCGCGGTGGCACAAGCCCCCGAACGTGGCCGGGCGAACGACGCAATAGCCGCGACGCTGGCAAAGGCGCTCGGCGTGCGCACTTCGGCGGTAGAACTGGTGTCCGGGCGAACTTCGCGCAACAAGGTTTTCCGGGTGACAGGGACGACGCCAGCCGCCGTCAACAGGCTTGCGTGAGCGACATTATTCTGGCGGCTGAACGGTAATCTTGTCTCCGGGCGCCACTTCCGCGCCGTGCTGCAGGCCAGACAGTTCGCCGAACGCCTGCGCGCCGGCTACCTGCTGGATGAGGACGTTACAGATGTGGTCGCCATCTCGCAGCAGTTTTACATTTGTGCCGGCGGCGAGGGTCTTGCCCTCTGGCACGACGAAGGACACCGTGTCGGGGTCATATCTGCGCTCGATGACGGTTGAGGTAAATGCACTACTCCCCTTTTGTTGAACAGGCTTCGGCGCCGGTCGCTGAGCTCCGACCTTGTTCTCTTTATACCACGCCAGCCACTTTGCCCTCTGGGCTCGGGAGAACTGCTCGCCCGTTATCGCCTTTAGCGCGTTGTGAGCGTCGAACGCTACGCCGTCCGACTTATCTCCGAGCGCGTCAATCAGAGCCGGGACGGCGCTGATTTCGCCCAGTTTCCCCAGGCTCTTCGCGGCGCAAGCCCTGACGTTCCACGAGTCCTCGTCCTTCAACGCCTCGATGAGGGGGAGCACAGCCGCCGGGTCACCAAGGTCGCCCAGTCTGCGTGCGGCTTCTGCTCGCTCAGATTTATCTTCACTGCTGAGCGCCTCAATCTGCCTTTTCACGGCTGGCGGGGTCGGTTCCTTGGCCGTGGCGCCGACCTGGTTTTCTTCGAGCCGGCGAATTTCGGCGAGGCATTGCTCCACCAAGCCAGTGATGTCGGGCACCCCAAAGCCCAGGGCGCTCGCATAGAGCTGGCGCGCCCCGGTGTAATCCCCTTGTTCGACCAGCACGTCGGCACGCTTTCTCAGGGTGCCGAATTGCCCGTATGCATGGCGACTGATGGTCTTACACTTATCCTCCGCCTTCCCTCCGTATTCGGTGTGCTGATAGTTGTCGGCGAACGCTTGCATCGTTTTCATCGCCTGACCGTATTGCTTCAGGGCTTGCTGTTTTTGGGCTTTGCCGAGGGCGTCTTGAAACGCGGCTGCTGCTTCCCGGGCGCGCTTTTCCGCAGGGGTAGTCTTGGGAGCGGTCTCAGTTGTGCGCGGTGCTGGCGGTTGCGCTTCCTTGGGGGCGGGTGCGCGGCTCGCTTTTTCCAGGCGCGTTTTAAGGTTTTGGATTTGTTCCCGCGCCTCTTCGAGTTCGCGGGTAAGTTGCTCAAGCTTTCCCTGCTTCACCCTGTCGGCCTGCTCGAGCTTTGTCTGGAGTGCGATCACCGCTATCCTCGTTCTCGCCTTGAAAACAGGGTCGGTCATATCCTGAATTGTCTGGTTGTATAGTTTGATACCCTGCTCGATCTTCTCGGGGTTTTCCTTGACCCAGTTTTGAACACGCTGAAGGGCTTCGGCGTCCTTGCTCTTCGGTTCAGGTCTGACCGGCTGTTTCTGCTCCTCCCCGTGTGCGGCTGGCTGGCTGGGCTCCGCGTCGCGGCTGAAATGCGCTCTGACCAGGAGGGCGGCGAGGATTAGTGAGGCGGCAGCGAAGCCGCTCAATGCCACAGCCAGCACCTGGACTTTGCGGTCTTTTTGGGGCCGCAGAGGGCGCGGAGCAGCGGCGGCTGGCCTACGGACGGTGGAGTCTCGGCCCGCAGACGGCCGCGCCGAAGCGATGACACCGGACTCCTGCCGGCCGCCAATTTTCTCCCCACAGTAAATACAGGTATAAACGCCGTTGCGAAGCAGGGCGGTCGTCTCCCTCCCGCAGTTCGGACAGCGCATTTTCCTCGGATGGCCAATCTTCAAGAAGCACTGCGGACAGTACATCTTGCCGTCCACCTCGGAGAACGAGTTGTTCTCCAGGTCCTTCAGTGTCATTTGGCGGCCGCAGGCGCTGCAAACCGTTTGCTCCATGAGTCCTGCCCACAATTCCACGGTGGCGGTGTTGATTCCTGTCTAAATCCTACACCGTGTGCAGTGCGCGGTCAAGCCCCTCGGGAGGTAAGTCATTCACAGTCTCCCCGAATAATTTGCGCCAGTGAGGTTGTAACCGACCGAACGTAATCTTGGCCAAAGTCAACCGCTTGAGATTGAGGGCAAGGACGTCACGGCGCGGAAACGCTAACGCGCTCCCGAAGTTACTGTCACATGCGCCGATTTCGGCGAAGGCACCTGCCGCCCTGCCTCTCGCGTTACCTCCTCCGGCGGCGGTTGAGCACGGCCGCGACGCCCAGCCCCAGCAGGGGCAGCATCGCCGGCTCGGGCACGACGCAGTCCAGCCCGAAGCCCCATACGATCCCTTCGTAGAGGGACAACTTCTCGGCGGCGCGGTCGATCGCGGTCAAGTACAGGTGACCTTCCCAACTCACGGTCTCTTCGCAGTCATCCGGGCATCCTCGCTTGGGCCAGTCATAGAAATACCCGTCCGGGTATGAGTGGGGATAGAGCGGCGGGTCCTCGTCCTTGCCGGACGCGATGTCCAGGTAGGGGCTGGTTTTGCCGCCCAAGGGGTCGTTGGTGTCGATCGCCTGTGCCCAGTTCGTATCGCCCACCGCTGGGTCGCCCTCGCCGGGTACATAGGTGACCTGGAACTCCACCCCGCCGCTGCACCCGTCGAACTTGGCGTCGAACGTGGTAATCTGAAACGTTCCCGACAAGGCCCCGGCGTTAACGATTGTCCAGCCCTCGTTGTCGTCTTCCCAGGCATTGAACGCGTTGGTGAAGTCTGTGTTTCCTCCCGCGGCCGCCGGGGTCGAGTTGTAGAACCCGGTGATCTTGCAGATGTCGCATTCCGCCGGCGTGCAGCAGTTCTCCTTGGTATTGACGTAGTGCGGGGTGGCGTCGGTCATTTGGATCGACACCGCCTGCGCCGGGGCAATCGTGAGCAGTAACACGAGCGCCGCCAGCAAACTCACTCTTTTCATTTTCTCGTCCCTCCGACAAAAATGCAGATTAGTCTTATGCGCCAAACACAATGAGCGCCGTCTCCAGTGGGTGATGGCCGCCAATTCGCCCGCGGCCCGCAAATTCACGGCTGGCGTTGCATCGGTTGTGCTTGCCTCGCATCACCTCCTTTCGCTCGCCGCTGGCTGCCACGGTTGGTTGGAGCGCGCATGGCTCCGCGTCACCTCCTCGGGTGCGGCTTACGCACCGCCCCGGTTAGGGTCGCTGGCGCACCGCTACCCGTGTCGGGCAAAGGCGCGTCTGTGATCCCGCTCTCTCGCTCCGCGCGTTATCTTTCTCATAGGGCACACTTACACCGTGCCTCTACCCTTATACGTGCTACAAATGCTGTAGCATTGCTACAACCGCTGTAGCATTTTGCTCGTTTTACAAAAAATTACATTTGGGGTTGCCAGGCTGCTTTTTCGGCCTGCACATAACGCACTGCGCGGCCAGTGCTTATGTCGCCAGGTTCACCGGCGCCCCAGCGCCCGACCACGTCAGAGATTGGGTGATTTTTCAGCCGTCCGGGCACTGCGGATTCTCATGCGCCGCTGTCCCCGGCGAGCCGGTTCAAGTGAGCATTACCCTCGGGGACAAAAACCCGGCGGCGAAAGGGAGTAGCGACGAAAAGCCGCAATAAGCTGCAAACGGCCAGGCCGACAAAGCAAAGCGATTGGCCAAACAACGGGGCGCGCGTCGCGGTCTGCTGAACCATCACCCGATTGAGACTGTCCGGAACGATAGTGGCGGTTGTGTCGGCCCCACCCCCCGGCCGAACGCGCAACACGCTGCGAAAATTAGTATGCTGTCGTCACAATCGTGCTGTTACTTATCCGATTCCATGCGGCCAGTCGCCTACTGGGGCGCGAGGTCAAAGGGAAACGGTTTGTCCTGATGTGCAAGTGGAAAGGTTTCGCAGTTGATGAGGACCGGCCCCGATATCTTACCAATGTACACAAACCCTCGGCGGTGTTCATCCCATCGCAGGATCATCTCGGGGTCGTCCAGAAAGTCCACAAAGTAGTCGTCGACCTTGCGCCAGCGTGTCAGCGTGATGTCCGTCAGGTAGTAGTTGCCCTGGACTCCGTAGGGCCAATGCTGCTTCGTAACACTAACAACCACCTGGAACGAATTGTCAGGAGCAACATATACCCTATGGACTCTCTCGGGGTTTCGCCCCAGGAGCCACCATGCGGCTATGCCGGCAGAAAGAAGGAAGCCGACAGCAACGCCATAGAGAGCTTTTCGTTTTCTGGGGGAGGCAACCATTTGAAATATCTCCGCAGATTGGGACACACCGCCAGCTACGACCTCTATCTTATTCTTTGCTCCTGTGGCCGCGTTGTCAATGGCTCTCGCAAATCGCCGGCGGCGCAATTGAGTTTGATTGCGCCCTGCCGAGCGCTAAAATCATGTAATGACAATGGCTTCAGGAGGGAAGGTTATGAAGATTTGGCCTATTTTTCTGTTGACGCTAACTGTTGTTGCGGAGGCAGGTGAGGCAAGGGTCCGCCCCGCGGCCATGGCGGGAACGTGGTATCCGGCTGAGGCGAAGGTTCTCCGGAAGCAGATTGAGGGATATTTTGCCAAGGCGCCGAAGGCGGAGCTCGGCGGGCCGCCGGTGGCGCTGATTTCGCCGCACGCGGGCTACCGATTTTCCGGGCGTTGTGCCGGCGCAGCATACGCCCAACTTCGCGGCTGTGACATCCGCCGCGTCATCCTGATGGGGCCTTCTCACCACCTCCGGTTCCACGGCGGGTCTATTCCAAAGGTCGATTTCTACCAGACACCGCTGGGCAGGATTCCGCTCGACCGGGCCGTGTGCGACGCGGTGCTCAAGTCACCGCTGGTCAGGACGGTTCCGGGTGCGCACAGCGAAGAACATTCGCTCGAGCTCCAACTGCCGTTCCTCCAGGTAGCGCTGAAGAAATTCAGTTTGGTGCCAATTGTGTTAGGGTCGCTGAAGGAGAAGGAGCACTCGGAACTCGGAAAAATTCTGCGGCGGCACGTCGACGCGCACACCCTGGTGGTGGCGAGTTCGGACTTCACGCACTACGGCCGGAGGTTCGGTTTTACGCCGTTCCAGAAAAATCTCCGCGCCAATATCGAGAAGCTCGACAAGGGAGCGGTGGAACACATACTGAAGGTGGACCCGTCCGGTTTTCGGAAGTATGTGTCGGAGACGGGGGCGACAATTTGCGGGCGGGTTCCCATCTCGGTGATGCTCGAGATGCTGACCCCCGACTGCCGTGGCAAATTGCTCGAGTATTACATGTCGGGCGACCTGAACAATGACTACAGCCACTCGGTAAGTTACGCCGCGTGCGTATTCAGCATCGGGCCCGGCGAGGTGGGCGCCGCGGGCCGGAAGAGACTGCTGGAGGTGGCGCGCCAGACGCTGCGGGCGGTGCTGAACGGCGAGCCGCCGCCGGAGTTCGACATCCAGAACAAAGACCTCCAGGTCGAGCGGGGGGTGTTTGTGACCTACAAGAACAAGGGGCGGCTGCGCGGCTGCATCGGGCGGTTCGTGCCACACCAACCGCTCTGGAAACTGGCAGGCGAGATGGCGGTTGCGGCGGCGCACGATCGGCGCTTCGTCGGCGACCCAATAACGTCGGAGGAGGAGCCGGAGATAGGCATTCAGATTTCGGTGCTGTCGCCGATGGTGCGCGTCAAAGACCCCCTCAACTTCGTCCCCGGCATTCACGGCCTGTACATCCGTCGCGGCAGGCGGACCGGGACCTACCTGCCGCAGGTTGCCACGGAGCAGGGCTGGGACAGGCGGACGTTTATCTCGCATCTCTGCCGACGCAAGATTGGGATAGCCCCTGACGCATGGAAGGACGACGAGACGCAGGTGTATATCTATTCGGCGCAGGTGTTCGGGGACAGCACCGAGAAGTAACGCAAGGCTGAGCTACCTGAAAGGAGGCGCCGGGAGCAGTCCGGTGGGCTGCGATTCCGGGTTTATTTCGGCACTGGATATTGAGGTGCTCTTATCGACTTGGTCTCGTCTTCCTCGGGCGGTACCGACTTTTTCTTCTTGTGGTGGGCTCTGTGCTCGCGGGGGGGCTTGAAGTGATGCTTGATTGTCAGGTGAAAGTCGATGGTGGGGGCGCCAGGGATGATTTGCTGGTACCTCTCGGCAAGCACCTTGGACAGTGCGTCGTGCACCGAGACGATATTTGTGATGTCCTTTATCCGGGCGTCAACCTCGCCGGCTGAAGGTAGGCCGCTCTGCTTGTCGAGCACCAGTCTCACCCGGACGTCGTGCACTTCGGGCAGGGACTTGGCGGTGTGACGGAGTGCCTGCTCCACGGCCCCTGCGTGCACGCGGACGCTTCCGGTCTCGCTCTTGATCCTGACAAATCTTCTCACGTCGCGCCTGAACGTCCTGATGAGCCTGAGCAATTGCCAGCCGAACAGTCCGGCGCCGAAGATGATGGAGACCACGTCCAACAACCAGACAGCAGGCCGCGTTGCGAGGTGGCGAAAGGATATGACGCAAAGCAGAACCCCCGCTGCCATCAGCAAGAGGTATCCAAGGTAACGGCTTTTCTTCAAGGAATTCGCCATCCTACTTTCCTCCTTTCTGGGGAGTTGTCGCCTGCTGTGTTCGACCCGTTTCCGTCCCGCCTGAGCCGGTCTTGGCGTTAGAGAACCCGCCGTTGTCCAAGACGTTCTCGACGAACTTGGTGTCGATTCGTCCGGACAGGAATGCGCTGTGGTCGAAGATTTCAATGTATAGGGGGATAGTCGTCTTGATGCCGTCGATGATGTACTCCTGGAGTGCCCGCTGCATGCAGGCGATAGCCTCGCGGCGATTTCTCCGGTGCACGATCAGCTTGCCCACCAGCGAATCGTAGATCGGTGATATGGTGAACCCGGCGTAGGCGTGGGAATCCACCCTGACGCCGGGGCCGCCGGGCGGGTAGTACTTGGTTATGGTGCCCGGGGCTGGCCGGAAGGTCACCGGGTCTTCCGCGTTGATGCGGCATTCGATGGCGACTCCCTGCATGTTGATGTCATCCTGCCGCAGGCTCAGCCGCTCGCCGGAGGCGATCCTGAGCTGCTCACGCAGAATGTCCACCCCCGTCACCATCTCGGTTACGGGATGCTCCACCTGGATGCGGCAGTTCATCTC
Organism: Candidatus Brocadiia bacterium; assembly: GCA_030605345.1. Classification (GTDB taxonomy): domain Bacteria; phylum Planctomycetota; class PUPC01; order PUPC01; family PUPC01; genus JAUWIN01. The sequence goes on along the minus strand of JAUWIN010000001.1, from coordinate 35,845 downwards.
GATGAAGTAATAGTTACCCTCCTCGTCCACAAGGAATTCGACGGTACCGGCGCCGTAGTAATTGATGTGTTTGGCGATGGCGATGGCGGATTGGCCCAGCTTTTCCCTGACCGTGTCATCGAGGACGGGGCATGGGGCCTCTTCAATCAGTTTCTGGTGCCGCCGCTGGAGGCTGCAGTCGCGATCGCCAAGGTGGATGACATTGCCGTGGTGGTCGCCGAGCAGCTGGATTTCCACGTGGCGGGCGCCTGTAATGTATTTCTCGATGTAAACTGCGTTGCTGCCGAATGCGGCCTCGGCCTCAGACTGAGCCACGGCGAAGCAATTGAGCAGGCTCATATCGTTGTGGGCCACGCGCATTCCCCGGCCGCCACCACCCAGCCCGGCCTTGACCAGGACCGGGTAGTTCACTTCGTGGGCTACTTCGACCGCCTGTTCTCCGGTCTCCACCGCGCCCTTGCTGCCGGGGACAATGGATGCACCGGTACTTGCGGCGATTTCGCGAGCCTTGACCTTGTCGCCCATCTGGCTCATCGCGGTTACGGACGGCCCGATGAACTCGACATTACAGCTGCGGCAGACCTCGGCGAACCGGCTGACCTCGGAGAGGAAGCCATAGCCTGGGTGGATGGCTTCGACGTCGGAGACTTCGGCGGCGGAGATGATGGCAGGGATGTTGAGGTAACTCTGGTCGCTGGGGCCGGGGCCGATGCAGATTGTCTCGTCGGCAAAGTTGAGGTACACCGCATCCTTGTCCGCCTCCGAATACGCCGCCACGGTCGCTATGCCCAGTTCCCGACAGGCGCGTATTATCCGGAGGGCTATTTCGCCGCGGGCGCAGAGCAGGATTCGGGAGAACACGGCTCACCTTTCAGAACCAAAGTCCCCGTGGATTCAAGCAGCCAACGCCACAGTTCGCAACCTTGCTTTGAAATAATGTCAGTCCGAAACGACGATCCGGAAAAGCGGCTGGCCGTATTCTATCGGCTCGCCGTTCTCCGCCAGGATCTCTGCCACTCGTCCCTTGTGTTCCGCCTTGATTTCGTTCATCACCTTCATCGCCTCGATAATGCACAGAACCGTGTCCTCGTCCACCTCGTCGTCGGGCTCGACGAATGGGTCGGTGTCTGGCTTCGGGGCGCGATAGAACGTGCCCACCATCGGCGACGTAATTGTCTCAGTGCCCTGTTTCTGCGCGGGTTGCTCGGGGCTTCCCGTGTTGCCCGGCGCGGGTCCCGCCGGCGTTGGGGCTTGCGCCACTGCTTGCTGCTGCGGCCGGTTGTTGGTTTTTTTGAGTTTCACCTCGGCCCCGTCAACGTCCAGTTCAAGTTCGGCGAGATTGTTCTTCTCCATGAAGGCAGCCAGTTCGTCCAGCAACCCGCGTATCTCTTCGATGTCCATCGGTTGCCCTCCGGCCAAAATACGCCCCGGTGCGTCTTCGGGGCCGGCGAAACCCTCGCCCCTATGCTCTTCCCAGATATTCTCCGGTGTGGGTGTCTATCTGGATAATATCGCCCTGGTCCACGAACAGCGGCACGTTCACCACGGCGCCGGTCTCGAGCTCTGCCGGCTTGTTCCCGCCCGCTGCGGTGTTGCCTTTCAGTCCGGGGTCAGTCTTTGTGACTTTGAGTTCGACCAGCTTGGGGAGCGAAATGTCGAGTACCCTGTCCTGAAACATCGCCACGGTGAGGGCCATGTTCTCCTTGAGGTAAGCCGCAATGCGGCCGCAGCGCTCGGCAGCGAAGGGGACCTGTTCGTATGTCTCAGTGTCCATGAAATAGTAGTATGCCGTGTCGCGATAGAGGTATTCCATCTCCTTTCGCTCGACCATGGCAGTATCGATGCTGTCCTTGGCCTTGAAGGTGTGTTCGAGCACCGCTCCCGTCTCCAGGTTTTTAATCTTGGTGCGGGTGAACGCACTTCCCTTGCCCGGCTTGACGTGCTGGAAATATTCTACACGGTGCACCTGCCCGTTGTGCAGGATGGTCATTCCGTTCTTCAGCTCGCTGCCGCTAATCACCCGGCCCTATCCCCCAATCACTACCTCACTCAGCCGCTTGGGCACGCTCGAAAGCACCCGGGCGCCCCTGGAAGCCACCAATACGTCGTCCTCGATGCGTACCCCGCCGAACCCCGGGATGTAGATGCCCGGCTCGACCGTGAGTACCATGCCGCGTTTCAACACCGCGTTCGAGTTCGCGGCCAGACTGGGCCCCTCGTGGACTTGGAGGCCGATGCCGTGGCCGAGCCCGTGGCCGAAGCGGCGGCCGAACCCGGCCCTCTCTATGCAGCGCCGGGCGGCGCCGTCCACCTCCGCGGCCGTAGCACCCGGTCGGATCCTCTGGATTCCTCGACGCTGGGCCTCGAGCACTACGCGGTAAATCCGCTCGAACCTTGGAGGAATCGTAGTATGGAAAAATGTCCTTGTCAAGTCGCTCACGTAGCCGTCGCCACGCACGCCCCAATCGATGAGCACCGGGTCGCCCGCCTTCAGCCGCTGCCTGCCGGGCGCGTGATGACATCGCGAACTGTTCGGCCCGAACGCGACGATCGGCCGGAACGACATACCATCGAACCCGAGACAGCGCACGAAATACTCCATCTCCGCCACAACGTCGAGTTCGCGGACCCTGGGTTCCAGATATGGCCGGACGTGTTCGAGGCATTCCTCAGCCGCCTCCACACACGCCCGAATCGCCGCTACCTCGCCTGGTTCCTTGACCGCACGGAGACCGGTCGCCAATCCCGGCGCCCGGACCGGCTCGACCCTTCGTTCCCTCAGCGTCTCCAGAAGCGCGTCCGCCCCGGCCAGCGAGACCGCTTCAGGCGAAAACCCCAGCCGCCGGACCCCCAGTTTCCAGGCCTCTCGTCCGGTCGTCTTGTTCATCTCCCGGCGGGTATCCACCACCTTGCAGCCGGGGCACTCGGCCTCCGCCTGCTCCACGTATCGAAAGTCAGTCAGGAACAGTGCATCGGTCTGGGTGATGAGCAGCCGAGAGCCGTCGCCGGTGAAGCCGCTGAGGTAGCGCACGTTGGCTTGGCTGATGACGAGCATCGCGTCCAGCTTCTTCCGCCGCAGTTGCGTACGCAGCCTGCTGAGGCGGCGTGTCAGGTTCTTCTTCCTCACGAGGCCCCGCCCCCGCTATGTGTCTGCAATTCAGCCTGCACGTAATAGCCGGGTGCCTCCTCCGGCATGGTATCACAACCGGCGGCCAGGATCGGCAAGGACAACAGAAGCAACAACAACACCAATCTCATACCGTAATCTCCTCGTCCTCCAGTTGCGCAATCGCCTTGCGGTATTTCCTCCGGATCGGGCTGACGACGTTCCGGATGAATTCAGACACTTGCGAAGGTGCGCGCCCGACGAACCTGCGTGGATCGACCATTGAAGCTATCTGATCCCGGACCGGCGCGAACGCAGGGTCTTTTTTCAGTCGTTCGAGCAGGTTGTTCTGGCGGCCCTCCTGTTTGACGGCCTCCGCGGCAGCCCGGGAATGCAGTCGGATGCGCTCGTGCAGCGCCTGCCGGTCGCCTCCTGCGTTGACGGCCGCCATCAGAATGTCTTCGGTCGCCATGAACGGCAATTCAGCCTCGAGGCGTCTTTTGACTTGACCCTGGTTGACTACCAGTCCGCCCGCAACGTTGAGACACAGGTTGAGGATTCCATCGGCGGCAAGGAAGGATTCTGCTATGGCCAGGCGGCGGTTGGCCGAGTCGTCAAGTGTTCGTTCCAGCCACTGGGTTGCCGCGGTGATTGCGGGGTTGAACGCACTCACAACAGCGAACCGCGCCAGGGCGCAGATTCGTTCACACCGCATCGGGTTGCGCTTGTATGCCATCGCCGACGAGCCGACCTGTTCCTTTCCGATCGGCTCCTCCATTTCCTTGAGTCCTTGCAGCAGGCGGATGTCGGTGGCCATTTTGCTGGCCGACTGCGCAATGCCCGACAGCGCCGCCAGCACCTGCGAGTCCACCTTCCTGGTGTATGTCTGGCCGGTCACGGCGAACACCGCGGCGCCTCCCCCTGGGCCGACGAACCCCATTTTTCGCGCTACCAGTCTTTCCAGACGCATCACTTTCTTCTCGTCGCCGCCGAACAGTGCGAGGAAACTTGCCTGGGTGCCAGTGGTGCCCTTGACGCCGCGGAACTTCAGTCTTTCCAGCCGGGTCTCCAGTTCTTTCATGTCCAGAATGAAGTCCTGCGCCCAGAGGCAGGCGCGTTTGCCGACAGTTGTGGGCTGAGCCGGCTGGAAATGGGTCGAGCCGAGCGTCGGAAGGTTCTTGTGCTTCAGGGCGAACCTACCTAAAACGTCGATCAGTTTCGCCAGTTTCGTCCGAAGAGTCTGCAGCCCGCGGCGCATCTGGATTAGTTCGGTGTTGTCGGTGACGAAGCAACTGGTCGCTCCGAGGTGGATAATGCCCTTCGCCTTCGGACATTGCTTGGCGAACGCGCGGACGTGCGCCGTCACGTCGTGGCGGGTCCTCTTCTCAATCTTCTCCGCCTCGGCGTAGTTCACATGGCCCGCTGCCTTCTTCATCTGGCTGACTTGCGCCTTGGTGATGTTCAGGCCGAGATGGCGTTCCGCCTCCGCGAGCGCCGTCCAGAGCTCTCGCCACGTCTTGAACTTGAAGTCGTCTGAGAACAGGTATGACATCGCCCCGCTGGCGTAGCGTGTTACCAGCGGGCTGCAGTAGCGCTCGCGCTCCTTTTTACTCCTCATTCGTGTCTGCTCCGTTCAGAACCACTATATTGTAGCCGTTCCGCCGCCGAGCAGCAACGGGTACGATGCTGCGGGCACAGACCGCTGCCCTAACCTGCGACCTGGCGAAGGATCTGAAAGACGTCTTCCTCAGTCACCTTCTTCGGATTCGCCTTGAGCGACCCGGACGGCATGCTTTCCTTTGTGATGGCGGCGAAATCGCGCTCCGGAATGTTGTATTCTCTCAGCGTGCGTCCGACATTCATGGCGTCAAGCATCCGCTCGACAGCCTTCTCGATGTCATCGCCCGCGACATGCGAGAGCCAGCGGTATTTCTCCACCGCCGCGGCATGGTTCAGGCGGATGGACGCAGGCAGCAGCACCCCGCAGCATACCCCGTGCGGGACGTGATATCGAATACCGAGCGGATGAGCAATCCCGTGAATCACGCCCAGCCGGGCGTTGGCAAGTGCGATGCCGGCCAAGGTGCTGGCGTATGAGCAGGCCTCACGCGCCGCCCTGTCGTGTCCGTCGGCATACGCGGCGGGCAGGTTCCTGAGCAGAAGCCTTGCGGCATGGAAACTGAGCGCGTCCGTCACCGGTGTGGCGTGGATGGAGACATAGGCCTCGATCGCATGAGTCAGGGCGTCCATCCCGGAAGCGGCGGTGACACCCGGCGGGCAGGTGATGGTGAGGTCGGGGTCGACCAGTGCGGCAGTGGGCAGCACGCCCCGCCCGCGTACGCTGACCTTGACTGTGCTGGCGGGGTGGCTGATGACGGCGTTCGGGGTGACCTCGGCGCCGGTGCCGCTGGTGGTGGGGGCACAAATGCACGGAAGCACCCTGTCGGCATCAGCTTTCCGGCCCTGAACGTATTCTGCGGTGGGTGCGTCCGAGCGGACGAGTGCGGCGATTGCCTTCGCCGCGTCCATCGCGCTTCCGCCGCCTATCCCGACGACCATATCGCATTCGGTCTCAGCGCACATTTTTCTGCCGGCGTCCACCTGGGCGGCGGTGGGTTCGCCGCCAATCTGCTCGAACAGCACGTGCTCGGCTCCTGCCGCCTTCAGCAAGTTACAGGCGCGGTCGGTGACGCCTGCTTCTTTCATTGCGTGTTTGCCGGTCACGACCAGCGCCCGCCGGCCGAGGCCCCGGGCCAACTGTCCGAGTTGCTCGAAACACCCGGCGCCGGTGACAAGCTGTTTTACCGTGCTGAAAGTAGGCATCACATCCTCCTGCGAGCGGCATCACCAGTGCATGCCTTTTCCATCTGAATTACTGGCGGCTCCGAGTGCCTGGAACATAGCGCTGGCCTTGTCGAGGGTTTCCTGGTATTCGGCCTGGGGTTCGGAGTCGGCCACGATGCCCCCTCCGACCTGTAGGTAGGCACGGCCGCGCGTGAGGAGCATCGTCCGTATTGCGATGTTGAGGTCGGCGGTGCCGTCGAAGCCGATGTAGCCGATGTTGCCGGTGTACACGGAGCGCTTGGTGGGTTCGAGTTCGTCGATAATTTCCATTGCTCGGATTTTGGGTGCGCCGGTGATGGAGCCGCCGGGGAACGTCGCCTTGATCAGGACAATGATGTCGCGGCCCTTGTGCAGTTCGCCCTCCACGGTCGCCACGAGGTGATACACCGTGGGATATTGTTCGAGGACGATGGGCTCGGTAACGCGCACGGAGCCGTAGGAGCAGACGCGGCCGAGGTCGTTGCGTTCGAGGTCCACAATCATCGCCAGTTCGGCGCGGTCTTTCTCGCTGGCGAGGAGTTCGCGCCGCATCTGCCAGTTGAACGCCTCGTCGTCGGGACGGCGAGGCCGTGTGCCCTTGATAGGTCGGGTCTCGGTGTGCCTGCCGGTGCCTTTCAGGAACCGCTCGGGCGACGAACTCAGCACCGTCCCGCCCTCCACCGGCAGGTAGCAGGCGAACGGTGCGGGGTTGGCCGAGCGCAGTGCGGCGTAGAGTTCGAGCGGGGCTGCGTCAGTTTCGGCCTCGAAGCGCTGCGACAGGTTGACCTGGAAGATGTCACCCGCGGCGATGTAGTCCTTTGCGCGGCTGACCGCCCGCAGGTATTGGGGCTTTGTGAAGTTGGATTTGAGGCCGCTGGACGAGACCGGCCGGAGCCTGGGCTGCGGCGGCGCGCCGCGGATGGCCGAGACGAGCCGCTTCCGCCGCCCCGCCGCACCGGCCACGCCGAGGTCCACGCTGGAGACGTACCACCTGTTGGTCTGGTGGTCGAAACCAGCCGTCACGTCGTAGAAGGCGAAGTGCATCTCCGGAAGCGGGATGTCGGCGATGGTATTGTCCGGGAGGTGTTCGACGAACCGCCCGAGGTCATAAGCGAGGTAGCCGACGGCGCCGCCGGCGAACGGGACTGGCCGTTGGGCCGGCCGCATTCTATGCTTCTTGAGCATACGGCGAAGGACTGCGAAGGGGTTCCTGCCGGCGCGCCCGCCGTCGGCCCACACGGTCTTGCCGTTCGAGTGGACCACCAGGAAGGGTTCGCACCCTACGAAGGAGTATCGCCCGAGGCGTTCGGGGCTCATGCCACTGTCGAGCAGGAAAGGGAGGCGTTCGTCCGCTATCGCGCAGAGCGCGGCGAAGGGCTCCGCGCCGCTTTTAACTTGGCTAATCCTCGCAACTGGGCCGGGCGTGGTCGCCACCGTTGGCAAATCTCAGCCCCCGTTTTCCTGCACCACTCGTCCTTTTTCCGCGTCTGCCTTGACGAACTCGTTGCAGGCCCAGGCCTGCCATTCGGGCGGGACCCCGATGGAAACCCCATCTGAGTAGAAGTCAGCGATGAAGCCGCCCTTCCCGCCGCACCACAGCTTCTCGACCAGCGTGCGCGCCCATCCGCGGATCACCGCCTCGTCACCGCTCTGTAGCGCTGCCTGGATGTCCACCGGGCACCAGTAAGTTACCCGACCGGCGTATCTCGCCAGGTTATCGATGCCGTGCACCTGCTGCTGGTCGAATTGTAGCGCGTCGATGCCGACCTCTATCATGTCAGGGATGACGTCTGTAATCCTGCCGCAAGAGTGGAGCAGGACTTTCATTCCGTGTTTCCTGGCTGCGTCGCAAATTCTTTTGAACCGCGGCTTGAATATCTCGCGCCACAGGTCCGGGTGTATCATCAGCCCAAGTTGCGTGCCCCAGTCTTCGGCGGTTATGATTGCATCACATCCGATGCGGTCGTAGTTTTCGACCATCGCGAGCAGAACTTCGTCGATGCGGTCGTGGAGGATTTCGATCTTGTCGCGGTGGAGGTGGAGGTCCATCATGTATTGGTCGAGCCGGCGGATTTTACGAGCCATGCTGAAGGTGAAGCCGGGCAGGCCGCCGGCGATGAAGTGCTCGTTGTTTTCGGCGATGGTTTTCGCCGCATTTTCGTAGCGTTCCGGGTCGCTCAGTGGCGGCATGGGGAGGTCTTCGACTGCGTTGATGTTCTCCAGTGCGCCCTTTGCGACTTCACCCATGGAGTGGTCTTCGACCCGTGCCCAGGTATTGCCCCACTCGTCGGTGCGTTCCCAACGCTCATCACCTACCTTCTTCCAGCCGCCGGCGAGGTCGTCCGTATCGGCGCCCACGCTGCACAAGTCATTCCCCCACGGCTCAGGCAACGTCCGTGCCAGCCGCTCGGGCCGGCTGAACTCGAGCGTCCGCCTCACGATTTCTTTTGATGTCATATCAGTGTCCGATTCCGAGGAGTTCCGCCGCGTTGTTCCACAGAATATCCTCCAGCAGGTCGGGCTTGTCAATCACCCGCTTCAGTTTTTCTATCTCGGTTTTCTGGTCGTTCCAGGGCGAGTCGGTTCCGAACATCACCCGGCCGGCGGTGTGGTCGCGGACGATGTGGGTGAACATCTCGCTGGGCTGGTCTGGTATGCCGAACGAGACATCGATGTACGCTTCCGACCCGAGGCAGTGCCGCTCGAAGTCGGTGTATTGCGAGAATCCGCCGAGGTGCGAAAGCACCATTTTCAGCCCAGGGACTCGCTTCTGGACCTGGAGCATGGTGGACGGCATGCAGCGGTGGTCGCCGAGGAAGGCGAGGTCGTCGCCAGAGTGAAACAGCAGGATGAGGTCCCGGTCGGCGATAGCGCCATAAATCGGCATCATCCGTTCGTTCAGAGGCTGGAAATCCTGGTATAAGGGATGCAGTTTGACGCCCCTGAAGCCGGCGTCGGCCACCTGCTCCGCCTGCTGGACGGCGTCTGCGGAAAACGGATATATGGAAGGGAAGGGGATGATTCGGTCGGACGCGATTTCGCGTGACCAGTTCAGGATACTGACGAACTGCTTCTCAGCAGTGGCAATGGAGGCGATGACGGACACCTCGATACCGGCGGTGTCCATCGAGCGGAGCAGGCCGCTCACCGTGCCATCGGCGTGGGAGCGTTGGAGCGACGAGCTCGCTTCAATGGCGCCGATCGCCTGCTCAGCCAGGAAGTCCGGAAATGCATGCGTATGGAAATCAATCGTTTTCATCGGCCGCAATTCTACGGAGCTAGCCGCCAGCAATCAAGTTGTCATGGCCGCCGCCTCACCAGCAAAAGCGCAGTTGGCTGGGAAAAAGAAGGTCGACTTCTATCTGGCGCTGAACGGACGCATATCCTGGTTGCACAGTTTACTTGACGCCGTCCCCTTGCTACGTACTTGACCCCAGCGGTCAGCAGATGTAGTATGCCGTGGCCACGGAGGACTATGCGCGAACTTTGCTGGAGATTGAAGGACGGTTTGCCATGGAGGAAGCGTGTCGCGAATACTCCGTTGGCCTCATGTGTTTTGTTGACCCGGTGTGGAGTGCAGGCGGTTTGGCTGGCGAACTGAGGATTGGATTGCTGCGAGGGTTGCGGACTCCAGACCTCTGTGCTGGCTGGGGCGATCTTCCAACACGCGAAAAAGCCTCCGCGGGTTTGGTTTCGGGCAATCTGGCGTTTTCCGAATGAACGATTTTCCCATGCGCACCCGGTACACGATTGATTCCATTCCAGTTGCTCGCAAAGAGCGCCGCGTCCTTTTGTTCGCAAAACACAAGCGTCACACCCGGGTTACCGCCCATTTAATACGTGGATTCCAACAGAACGGGCACAGAGTTCTCTGGATTAATACACACAAAGTCGCACGCCTTCTCGGGAACAAGAACGGGCTAAGATACACATGTTGGCGTATGCGTCGCTTCCAGCCTGATATGGTATTGATTTATTCCAAGGACGCCACTGTTGATATGCTGGACGCTGTTCCAAATGGCGTCCTCACGGCCTTGTTTTATCAAGACCTATTTTATGCGGCCAGCCATGAGCTAATTGAGCTAGGCCGTCGATGTTCCATTATGTTCACGACTGCTCGCGGCAACGTCCCTGATTTCAAAAGCATGGGGGTCCGTAACGTCAGCTACATTCGTGGCGGGTGTGATCCGACAGATCACTTCCCGGATTCGCCAGACCCGGGTTACTTCGCAGACGTTGCTTTCATCGGTAGCGCAAATATGCCGAACCGGACGGGGCTCTTACGAGCCATTGCAGAGCGGTTTTCACTCAAGCTATACGGTCAGGGGTGGGAAAGCGCTTTACGACAAGCCCCAGCTAGGCGACATGTCTACCCGAAGCAGTACCGGAAAATCTGCGCCTCAACGAAGATCATAATCGGGATTGACGGGAAGAACGATCTGGATCTGTACTTTTCCAACCGTACCTGGTTAACCCTGGGATGTGGTGGGTTTCTCCTGACGCGGTACGTTCCGAACCTCGAGGAATACTTCACGAACCATGAGCATCTTGTCTGGTTCCAGTCGGTCGAAGAGTGTCTTGAACTCATCGATTACTACCTTCCGAGGGAGAGTGAAAGGCGCCGGATCGCCAACACCGGATGCGAGTATGTTCGGATGTATCACACTTTTCGCCACGCCACGGCGGAAATAATGGCTAGGACCTTCGGCGAAAAATGGTGACTACACTGTTGCTGTGTAGTGCTGATGTTCCCCAATTTCTCGCGAGTCGGCCCTCGATTTTATAGAACGCGTGCTGTCGTCACCTCAGACGCAACATGTGACCGCGATTTTGATTGCGGCGGTACCCGCTCACAGGTAGAATGTCGCTGTAACACGAAAGCAATCGTTGCAGGAGGAAGACATGTCTCCAAAGAGCTTTGCAGGTGCTCACACCGCTCTGGTAACTCCGTTCCTCGCGGACGGTTCAGTGGACTGGGCCGGGTTCGAGAAAAACATGAACTTCCAGATAGCCCAGGGTATCAGCGGGCTCCTTCCCACCGGCACGACCGGCGAGTCACCGGCCCTGGTTTGGGAGGAACATAATCAAGTCATAGACGGCGCCATAAAAACGACCGCGGACAGGTGTCTTCTCATCGCGGGCACTGGCAGCAACTCCACCAACGAGGCAGTCCAGGGGAGCAAACACGCCGCACGATCCGGTGCCGACGCCCTGCTCCTGGTCGATTGCTACTACAACGGGCCTTCGACATTGGAACTGCGGCGAGAATATCACGGCGTTGTCGCCGCCGCCTGCCCCGACTGCACCGTCATCCCCTACGTCATACCCGGCCGAAGCGGCACGGCGCTGTCGCCGGAAGACCTCGCCATCCTGGCCGCCGAACATCCAAACGTTACCGCCGTCAAGGAAGCCACGGGGGACACCAAACGCATGGCCGTCACCCGCAGCCTCGTGGGGGACGAATTCGATATCCTCTCCGGCGACGACGGCGTTACCCTAGACATCATGCTGGATGACCGCATCCGCGCGCAGGGGGTCATTTCGGTGATGAGCAACATCGTACCCGGCCCGGTCTCACAGATGGTCAAGGCCGCACTTGAAGGTAACAGCGACCGGGCAACCCAAATCCACAGCGCCCTCGAGCCGCTCTTCGGCATCGTCACTGTTGTCTCTGACGACCAGCGCACCATGCCGGACGGCTCGATCCGGTCGGTCAAGGACAAATTCCGGAACCCACTGGCTATCAAGGCTTTGATGAACGGCCTGGGTATGCCGGCGGGGCCGACCCGCAGGCCGTTGGGCAGGATGACACCCGCCGCTCTGGACGTCGTCAGAAATACCCTTCGGAACGTTTGGGACAGTTCGCCGTGGGTCCTCGAACCGGTCGCCGACGCGTATGACGTCAATATCGCCCAGCGGATAGAGGACGAGGGCTGTTGGCAAGGGCTGACCTACGCCGACGTGTAACACGTGGAGAAGGTTAGGACGTGTCCGATGGGGAAAGAGTGGATTGATTGTTGAAACGATTGCCGCGGAACCCGCGATTTGATTTTCGAGCCGTCATATCCCCGAACACGTATGCTCAACTGCTCGGCGTAAAGGGGACATGTCCCCAGGCAAAGTTCGCAGAATCTTTGGAACAGCTGTCTGCGGTTTCAAGCAATTGCCAAGTTATGCCCACAAGGCTATAATAGCAACGCGACACGTCAACCGGATACGTGGAATCTGAATGAAACTCACGCGCCTGACCGTCAGGGAATACGCCGAGAGCCTTGCGGTCGCCTTTGTCCTGGCGATGATCATGCGGCACTACGTAGTAGAGGCGTTTCGCATCCCGACCTCGTCGATGGAGCCGACGCTCATCGGGAGTGAGAGCCACGGCGACCGCATCCTGGTCAGTAAGTTCCAGTTCGATCTACATCCACCCCAGCAGTGGGACATCATCGTCTTCAAGATCGACCAGCACCGTATCGATTTCTACAGGGCGCGTGCGCGGGAAGACGCGGCCGCCCGCCTCGTCGCCGAGGCCGTTGAACAGAACCCAAACGGAACCGTCACATACCCCGGCAGCGCGGACTACGTCAATTATGTGAAGCGGCTGGTGGGGCTGCCGGGCCAGGAAATTGAGATCAGGAACGGCGACGTGTTCATCGACAGCCGGATATCACACAAGCCCGAAAATGTCCAAGACGTACTGCTCATGCCGGTGGCCAACGACGAAATTCTGAAGAGGCGCGGTGAGGTTTTTTTCGAGCGCTGGGGCAAATACGGCGCCGTCCGCATGCGTGGCGACGCCATCACACTTTCCGGGTCGTCACCCCCGCGTGAATGCGGTGTCCGTTATCTTGACGAGATCGAAGACCGAGTGGAGTCGGACCGAAAAAGCGCTACCAACCGCCAACGCTTGGGGCCGTTCAACATCGTCGGAGACCTCAAACTGGCCTTGCGGTTCAAGCACACCGGTGGCTCAGGGTATATTATCGCCCGTCTGCGCGAGGACGACACCAAATACGCCGCCTACCTCCCACTGGGCAAGCGGGGCGAGACGCCCAGGTTGCTGTGCAACGGCGAGGAAACCGCCCACGCCGCCGAACCGTTCAATGCAAATGGCGAACATCTGGTCGAATTCTCAAACATTGACCAGCGTGTTGTACTGGAGGTGGACGGCGAGGAAATCATCTCATTCGATGACAGCGTGCCGGCGGGCCCCGAAGCCCAACTCCACGGCACCGAAATCAGCAGGGCCGAGTTCGCCGTCACTGGCTGCGACGTGACCGTTCGCGACGTACGGCTCTGGCGCGACATCTTCTATACCTCCAACAGGCGCTACCAGAGATTCGCGGTCCACCAGCCGTTCAAACTCGGCCCGGACGAGTATTTTGTTCTCGGCGATAACAGCCCCAACAGTTTCGACAGCCGCAGCTGGGGCGTGGTCAAGCAACCCAGCCTCATCGGCGAGGCGTTCTTTGTCTTCTGGCCTATTCCCCGCTGGAGGTTTATTAATTGAGGACAGCGCAATGGCCCTGCTCGAAGCAAAAAAGCTGGTGAAGTCTTACGGCCACAAGACCGTGGTGAACCAGGCCAGTTTCGCTGTGGACCCTGGACAAGTGGTCGGACTGCTGGGCCCCAACGGCGCTGGGAAGACCACCTCGTTCAGGATGACCATCGGGATGATCTCTCCGCAGGCCGGCTCGGTCTTCCTCAATGGTGAAGATGTCACCCATCTGCCGATGTACCTCCGGGCGCGGCGGGGGATGGGATACCTCTCGCAGGAGCCGTCGGTCTTCCAGCGAATGACCGTGCTCGACAACATCATTGCAATCATCGAGACACTGGACGTGCCGAGGCACCAACGCACCCAGCGCGGGATGGCCATTCTCAAGGACCTCGGGCTGGACAAACTCGCCGGCTCGCTCGCACTCAACCTCTCGGGCGGAGAACGCCGCAGGCTCGAAATCGCAAGGGCGCTCGTCACCCGTCCGGCCGTCATCATGCTCGACGAACCCTTCTCGGGCGTCGACCCCAAAAAGGTCTCGGACATCAAGCAAATGATCGGCACCATGCGTGACCGCGGCATCGGCATCCTGCTGACCGACCACAACGTCCGTGATACCCTCTCCATTACCGACTGCGCCTACATCATCGACGAGGGGGTCATCTTGATGCACGGCACACCGGAGGAGGTCCTGGCGGACGAAGCAGTTCGAGACCGCTACCTGGGCGACGAGTTCAGGATGTGACCGCGGACGAGGCATTAGACACAATCAACAAGGACAATCAATAAACGACCAGATAAGCGGGAGTGTGCGATCGCCGGCCTCAGCATATTGACCTACCATCGCGTGGCTGAACTCCGTGGCCAACCCTACGAGCGACTGACAGTTCCCGTGGCGCGATTTCGCCAGCAGATTAGTACCCTCCGTTTCTTACGATATAGGTTCTGCAACCTTGATGCCGTGCCGCATTTTATAGCGGAAGGACGCATGCCTCGGCGCAACGTCGTGATAACGTTCGACGACGGTTTCAGCGACATTTACGACCACGCCCTTCCGGTGCTGAGTGCCCGGCATATTCCAGCGGTCGTCTTCGCAACAACTGACAGACAATCATCCGACTGGCCGGGACGTCACCGTCCATACCCCCTCCTGACCCGCTCGCAGTTAAGGGAGATGACCGAGTCCGGCATTGACATTGGCAGCCACAGCCGGACTCATGCACGGCTCACGGAATGTTCGTCGGACGACTTGTGGAACGAAGTAGATGGTTCCAAAAAAATCCTAGAGGACATGTTAGGGCGGGAGATACGCCACTTCTGCTATCCGTATGGGACTTTCGATGAACGGACTGTGGCAGCCGTGCGTAAGGCCGGCTATCAGACCGCCTGCACGACCGTTCGGGGCGCGGTCGGAGCGGACATCGATCCGCTGCGCCTACCGCGACTTACCGTCGGGAAAAGAATGGGCTTGTTCCACTTTCTGCGAAGGGTTATACTGTGAAGTTGGAATGCGTATACTCCACATAGAACGCAAGAAGAAGCTCGGCGGCCAACCCTTGCGCACGCTCGCCGAGATAGAGGTACTGAGACAGCGGGGGCACGACGTCTCGCTGGCCTGCTCGCCTGATAGCATGCTGGGCGATCGGATGGAGCAAGCAGGCGTGCCAGTGATGCGGCTGCGTATGTCCGGGGCGAGGCTGTATACGTCGGCGCCCCGGATCAGGCGGCACATCGTGCGCGGCAGGTTTACCATCGTCCACGTTCATAGCGCCCGCGACCATTTGCTCGGGGTGTTGGCTCTTCTGGGCGTCCGCGGCGTATCGCTTGTGCGAACGAAACACAACACGGTCCCGCTCAAACGAGGCGTATTCAGCCGCCTGCTCTATGATGGTCTCACGGATCGCCTGATCGCCGTGTCGGGAGCGACGCGAGACGTGCTTGTCGCCGACGGCGTGACGTCGGACAAGATCGTCGTCATCCCCGACGCGGTTGATACGCGTCGCTTTTCTCCGCGTCCGAAACAGCCTCGTGTATTAGCTGAGCTCGGGTTATCGGCGGAGCATTTTATTGTCGGATGTGCCGCGCGGCTGGGAAGCAAGAGCGTACAGGCGCGGACCCTCGTTCGCGCATTCGGCAAGCTCGCCCCGCGGTTTCGCCACGCGCGGCTCCTCCTCGTCGGACACGGCAGCGAGGGCCTGGTGGAAGAGGCCATGAAGTTGGGTATCTCAGACCGCCTGATTGTGCCCGGGTTCACTGAGGACATGCCCGCGATGCTAAGCGTGATGGACCTCTTTGTCCAGCCCAACAAGAAGGCAGGCATGGGAAACGCTCTTTTGGAGGCGATGGCCATGGCCAAGCCGATCGTGGCTACCCGTGTTGGTGGCATACCTGAGGCCGTCGTCGACGGTGTGACAGGGCGGCTTTGTCCGCCTGACGACCCCGGGGCTATGGCCGATACCATCGCCGCCGTGATTGAAGACCCAAAGGCGTTGCAGGAAATGGGCGAAAAGGGCCGCGAGCGAGCGGAGAAACTGTTCGACCGGGAGCTCGTGACTGACCGAATCGAACGCGTGTACGCTCAACTGGTCAACGAGCGGTCACGCTGAGTCCATTGCTTGTTAATGACGTCTTGGCGGCATGACACCTTGACGACAATAGTGGCAAGGGAATTGGCCGAGACGATCATATCATATGATGGCTTGGCGCATCGCGGCGAGAATAATCCTAAGCAATGAAAACCGCTCTGACCATCGAGTATTTCGATCCTGCAAAGGGCGGGGGCGAGACCTACGTTCGCAACTTCGGCCGCGCGCTCCTTGCGGCCGGACACGAGGTCCACGAGATTACGAACGAATGGAATGTGGCGGAGAACGACCTTGTCTTCCACCGGGTCCCCACACGTCCGATGAAACTTCTGCGGCGCTGGACGTTCGCCCGGCGCACGGCAAAGATGCTCCAGGGCGAATCGTTCGACATCATCCACGGCTTCGGGAAAAGCGTGTATATGGACGTCTTCCGGCCCGGCGGCGGAGTTCACCGGGCGTGGCTAGAGCAAGAGCTCAAGGCGGTAGGCACGGGTCCGAAACGTTTCCTCTCCCGCATGCGCCAGAAGCTGAGCCTTGACCACCGGCTTGTCCTCAGACTGGAAGCCGAGCAGTTCCGGCGGGCCGGCCCGTTTGTTATCGCCAACTCGCGCATGGTGAGAGAGCAAATCCTCCGGTTCTACCCGGCGTCTCCCGAGCGAATCCGTGTCATCTACAACGGTGTCGATCTAGATCGGTTTC
Source organism: Candidatus Brocadiia bacterium (assembly GCA_030605345.1). Taxonomy (GTDB): domain Bacteria; phylum Planctomycetota; class PUPC01; order PUPC01; family PUPC01; genus JAUWIN01. The sequence continues at coordinate 19,137 of JAUWIN010000001.1, read as the reverse complement.
ATCCGCGCAACCGCGAACGCTTCCGTGAGGAGACGCGAAAACTGCTTGGATTAGATCACGAGGTGACACTTCTGTTTGTTGGACACAATTTCAAGCGCAAGGGGCTGCGCCCAGCGATTAGGGCGGTGGCTTGCCTAAAGGATAGCCAACCACCGATTCGCCTCCTGGTGCTTGGTGGCGGCAAGCAGGCCCGCTACGCGGCGGAAACGGCGGAACTGGGCGCCGAGCACATGGTGCAGTATGTTGGCCCATCACGTGAACCAGAGCGCTTCTATGCCGCCGCCGACATGCTCGTTTTCCCGAGCTATTATGATCCCTGCGCCAACGTCGTCCTCGAAGCCCTGGCCAGCGGCCTGCCAGTAGTAACGAGCATCTTCAACGGTGCGGGTGAGCTCATCACGCAGGGAAAAGAGGGGTATGTCGTCGATCCCGACGACACGGGTGCACTCGTCGGCGCGATTCGTGAGCTTCTTCGTCCTGATACGCGTCGGGCCGCCGGGGTCGCCGCGCGCGCGCTGGCGGAGACGCGCCCGCTCGAACGAAACTTCAAGGAGATAATGGAACTGTACGACATCGTGCTGGCGGAAAAAAGACGTTCGCGCAAACCAAGCCCCCGGCCCTATCCTCCCACGTAGATTGTTTGCATCACGCCGGGGTCTGGTATTGCCGACGAGAACGGAAGAGACTTGGGCAAGATTACCGTCATCGTGACGACAAAGAACGAGGAACACAACATCCGCGAGTGCCTTGAAACAGCCACGTGGGCCGACGAAATTATCGTTTGTGACTCCGGGAGCACAGACCGCACCTGCGAGATTGCAGCCGAACACACCGCCAACGTCGTCCAGCACGAATACATCAACCCGGCGACCCAGAAGAACTGGATCATCCCCCAGGCGGGCGGTGAGTGGGTGATGATCCTGGACGCGGACGAGCGCATCACGCCAGGACTTCGCTCCGCCATCAAAAAAGCCGTCGAGAGCGGCGACTGCGACGGCTACCGCGTCCACCGGCGCAGCTACTTCCTTGGAAAATTCATCCGTCACTGCGGATGGAACCGCGACTGGCCGCTACGCCTGTTCCGGCGCGACAAGGGGCACTATAATCAAGTTGAAGTCCACGAGAGTATCATCCTCGACGGCAGGGTGGGGCAACTGGATGGGGACCTCTTGCACTACACGGACCGCGACTTGAGGAACTACTTCGAAAAGTTCGACCGATACTCCTCCTGGGCTGCTGCCGACATGTTTCGTCGTGGTGTGTGTGCGCGATGGTGGCACCTGCTCCTCAAGCCGCCGGTAAAATTCTTTAAGATGTACGTATTGAAGCTCGGCTTTCTCGACGGGTTCCACGGCCTGCTTCTCTGTGGGCTCTCGGCCATGAGCATCTTCGCGAGGTATGCGAAGCTCTGGGAGATGAACCGGCGTGGTGCAACAGGCAAACTGCCGAGCGGACGACGATAAACGAATTTCGAGCTTCGAGTTCCGTGTTCCGAGTTCCGCAGGTCCGAAACTCGAAACTCAAAAACACCGGGGTATATCGTGAAGGATTCAGGCGGACAACTCGCGCATTTCAACCTTGGCGGAATGCGGTGGGCCGTCGAAAAGTGGTTCGAGAAACCCCTGCGCGAGGTACTGGCTCCGAGCCTGAACGCGCTGGGAACAGCCGGAGCAGTGCTGATCAAGCGCACGCTCACCCGCACGGTGTACCGGCTTGAACTTGCCGGGCGGACGGTCTTTATCAAGCACCACAAGGTGCACTCGCTGAAGGAACGGTTAAAGTATCTCCTGCTGCCGTCACGGGCGTTGGTTGAATGGGACGCCTCGCGCGCGATGGCCGGCCGTGGGTTGCGCGTGGCCCGCGTCATTGCGCTGGGCGAGCGGCGGGTCGCCGGCGTGTTCGCAGAGGCGGTGCTAGTGTCTGAGGCGGTCGAGAACGGGGTCCCGCTGCGCGAAGCGCTCGGCCACAGACCGGAATTGCTCAGCGATGTCGCCCGTCTCGTCAGGAGAATGCACGACGCCAACGTGCTCCACCGCGACCTACACGCCGGCAACATCCTCGTCGCAGGCGATGAGCTTGTTCTTATCGATCTCCACCGCGTAACCGTTGGCAGGCTCGTGTCTAAGCGGAAGCGCATTGCAAACGTGGCGCAACTTCTCTCGTCACCGCGCGACGGCCTGGGCCCGAAAGACCACCTGGCGTTCGCCCGCGCATACCTCGGCCAGGATGCATCCGGGGAAGAAATAGAGAACTTCGCAGTTGCCCTCGGTCGCGGCGTCATACGCAGCCGAGAGCGCAGATACGCAAGCCGAACAAAACGCTGCGTGAAAAAGTCGACAGGTTTCCGGCGTGAGCGCGTCAGTGGGATGAAGGTATACCGCCGGGTGGATTTCCCAGCTGAGCTCGTGGCCGAGGCCGTCGAGCAACACCGGGCAAAAACCGCAGACCAACGCGGCACGGAAGTCCTGATGAGCAACCGGCGAGCACGGATAACCGTCGTTAACTTGAGCGACGAGAGGTGGCCTCCTCTGTGCGTGAAGGAATTTATCCGACCGGGGCTGTTTCAGTGCATCGGCGATTTCTTCCGCGGCTCGCGCGCCAGCTTCGCTTGGGTCGGCTCGCATGCCTGCCGCGTGCGCGGGATACGCACGCCGGAGGCGTGCGCCATGGCCGAGGCCGGCCGCCGCTCGTTCTTCATCACCCACTACGTCACCGGCGCGAGCCGCTTCAACGACTATGTGGCCGACACCGCCCGACCGGTCGGTACAGACGCGCTCCACAAATGGCGCCGGTTCATCTCCCAGGCCGCTAACTTTGTCAGGCGGATTCACTCACACAAACTCCGTCACCGCGACCTCTCCGGAAAGAACGTCTTGGTGCGCGAAATGCAGGACGGATGGGAATTCTACCTCATCGATGTCGGCGACATACGCACCGGGCGGGCGCCATCCCTCAACTTCAGGATTAAGAACCTCGGCCAGATCGACGATGTCTATGTCAAGCCGTCCAGAGCCGACCGGCTGCGGTTTTTCCGAGAATATTCCCGCGGCCGGCCTGAGTTCCGCCAGCCTGAACTTCTGGCCGAAATCGACGCCATAAGCCGCGCCCGCCACCGGCGCTGGCTCCAACGCGGCGGAGCGGAGATTCTCGAACACCGCAGGCGAGAGGGTAAAGCCGTATGAAACTGCGCCACTTGTTCAGCAATTACAAGGTGACCGGCCCCGCCGAGCCAGCGGTCCGGCTGGCCGCCGAACTGATGAGGCGCGGCCACGAGGTCACCCTGGCTCATCCACACCCGCGTCGTGAGGGGCAGGGCTATGTTGATTCCCTTGCCACCGGCCAGGGGCTCGACACGACGACCAGTCTCGCCTTGCCCAAGCACTTCAGCCCGTTCCCGCTCCTGCGCGACGCCCTGCGCCTCGCCGACTTCATCGACCGGCGCGGCTTTGAAATCGTCCACTGCAACCTCGTCAACGACCATCTGACCGCGGCGCTGGCGGCGCGACGCTGCAACCGGCGCCCCGCCATCGTCCGCACCAACCACGACGCAGTCCCGATGCACCTGAACCTTCGCAACCGCTTCCTGTTCCCGAAAAGGGCGGACGCGCTGATAGAACTGTCGCAGGCGGCGCTGGAAGGGGACGTGAGGCGCTTCGACCTTGACGCCGGAACTACACATCTGGTCCACGGGGCAATTGACGTGGCCAGGTTCGACCCGGCGCGTGACCTTGCCGACGGGCGGGCGAAACTCGGCCTCGCCGCCGCCGACTTCGTGGTCGGGGTCGCCGCGCGCATCCAGAAGCGGCGGAGGTTCGACGTGCTGCTCGACGCAGCCGCCATAGCGCGGGAGCAACTGCCGCGTCTCAAACTCGTAATCGTCGGCCGCGGGACCCACAAACAAGCTGTAGCGGTCAAACCAGCACACCGGCTGGGCCTCGATGACGTGGTGCTGTTCCCCGGATATCTCAGTGGCGACGAATACGGCGCGGCGCTGCGCGCCTTCGATGTCAAAGTATTCCTGGTTCCGGGCACCGATGGGTCTTGCCGCGCGGCGCGCGAGGCGATGGCCCTCGGCACGCCCGTCATCGCCGCGAGGCGCGGCATGTTGCCCGAACTGGTGTCCGATGGAGAGACTGGGCTGGTGGTAGAAGATTCCCCCGCCAACCTGGCAGGAGCCGTTGTCCGCCTTGCCCGGGATGAAGAACTCCGCCGCAGGATGGGTGCCGCCGCACGCCGCACAGCCCTCGAACGGTTCGACCCCGCCACACAGGCTGAACAGGTCGAGCGAATCTACTCGACAGTTCTGAGAGCATCCCGCAGCGCCGCGCGGCGATAGATTGTCCCTGCCGGCGCAAGCGCGGCGGCTCATCGTCACCGGTGCAAGGGCCCGCTACATTCAGCAAGGCGAGGGCCGGAGCTCCCGCTGCTGCCTGCACCGTCCTCGGCTAATCAGGCAGCCTTGAAACCGACCACACGCAGCTGTTGTCTCCCCGGGGAACCAATTTCTCGAGGCGATAACGAAACCCCGGGTTGAGGCCGTAGCAAAATCCTTCCATCCACCAGGCAAAAAGCATGCAACTCAAAGGCCTGAAGTAGGACCACGGGCAGTAAGTGACCTCCCGCACGAAGCAGTGGGGAGTGTCTTCGCAAATTCGCCCCTTGATATCAAAGGACTCTTCGATGGTCATGATCTGTCGGCCGATGGCGGCGGCATCATCCAGATGCCCTTCAGCCGCAGCACCTCCTGCTTCCCACAATGCCTGATAAAGCGCGTTTCGCAGATGCTCCTCGCCGAGTTCGTCTTCAAGTTTACCTACCAGTATGTTATGAATCTTCCCCCACATGGTGGTGAGCCGCGCCGGCGCCTGCCGTGTCGTGCCTTTGATATCCACCAGGGGCGAACCGTCCAGGGCATCCAGCCCGGTCACGGTGACCTGACCATCACCAACCTGCACCACCTTAACCACAGATACGCCTATGGGGTTGGGCCTCATTGGGCTTCGGAGAGCAAAAACTCCGCGCAGGGGACGGCTGCCGTCGCCGCGTGGATGTACCTTGAGGGTCTGCCGGGCATCGGCGAGCAATTCGTGCATCCAATAGAGAACCTGAACCCGGTCGCCCGGATGGATGCCATATAAGGCGTTTTTATACGCGTCATCAACTTCGAGTACCGATCGGCCCGCTGAAAGTGAGCGGACTTTACCTATGGGCTTGAGTTCCATTTCTTAACTCCAACCTCAGCTCCGCAGCTGGGACGGACTTGCCCCCGCACTCCCCTAATAACCCGCGGTTCACGGTTTTTTCAGCAGTTTGGTGATTTTCTCCCAGATCGACGCAATCACCGGCCCGGTTTCTCCGCCATCGTACTCCAGGAGTGTCTTGTGCTTCATCTGCGCTTGAGTGAAATTATCGTCATAGGCGATCTCGCCAAGCAAGTCGGCGCCGACCCCTTCGGTCTCCGTGCGTATCTTTTCCGTCATTTCCTGGTTCAAGTCCGCCTTGTTGACAATCACGCCCGCCCTGACCCTGAAGTGACGGGTGAGGTCGAGTATCCGTCGCAGGTCGTGCAGGCCGGACACGGTGGGTTCAGTCACGATGACGGCGTATCGGACACCGCTGACGGAGGCAATCACCGGGCAGCCGGTTCCGGGTAAGCCGTCTATGAGGACATTTCCGGGTTGTCGTGCCGCGGTGGTAAGGTCGGCGGCCAAATCGCGCACCAGCGTCACCAGGCGGCCCGAGTTTTCCTCCGCGTGCCCCAGGATGGCGGGGGACATGGGGCCGAACCGCGTCTCGGATACAAACCACTTGCCGTTGATATCGTCCTCTATCTTCACAGCGTCATCTTCGCAGACCAGTTCGCACACACCACACCCCTCGCAGGCGACTTGGTCGACAAGGTAGCGGCCGTCGTCAGTGCGCGTAATGGCATCGAAGCGGCAGGATTCCCTGCACTTCCCGCAGCGGGTGCATTTTTCCTGATCGATTTCCACGGTCACACCGCCGACGAAGTCGCCCTCTTCCTGTACCTGTGGGTCCAGCACGAGATGAAGGTCGGCGGCGTCCACGTCACAGTCAGACACCAGCCCCGGGGCGGCAAGTTGTGCGAAACACGCAGCAAGCGAGGTTTTGCCTGTGCCGCCTTTGCCGCTTATTATGACCACTTCTTCCGGCCTCTTCGCCGTCGGGTCCGGTTTTCTCGCCCTCGAGCGTTCGCCGCCCGGACGGAACAGGGGTTCGATCAAATCTGTCTTCACCGGTCGCTCGGCCGCCGCCAGGGCTTGCGCCCGCTCGATAATCTTCTCGAAATAGGGTCGAATCTCGGGCAACTTTTCCACGACCAGGTCACCGACGGAATAGACCTCGGCGATCTGACGGCTGTCCGGTATCTCGCCGACGACCTCGAGTTGTGCCCTCCTGCAATATTGGCTGAGTTCCGCATCATCAAGACCTGCCCGATTGACCACCACTGCAGGCTCCTGCCCGATTTGCCTGCACATGTTCACCGCAAGCTTCAAGTCGTGCACCGCGAACGGCGTAGGATCGGCAACCAGGAGGCACAAATCGGCGCCTGCAACGGTTTCGACGGCGGAACACGCCGTGCCGGGCGGTGAATCCAGGATGGTAATGTCGTCGCCGGCATATTTCTTGAGCGCGGCGATGAGGCGCGGCGACATTCCACCCACCGCCGTCTTCAGCAGACCGTAATGAAAGCCGATATCGCCGCTCCTGCCATGCTTGATCTGACCAATCTCCTTGTCGCCCTCGATAATCGCGCCCTCCGGGCAGACAATGCTGCACGCCCCGCAGGCGTGGCATAATTCGTCAAACAGCAGCACCTTGTCCTTGACCACCGCGATGGCGTTGTAGTGACATACCTCGGCACATCTGCCGCATCCGATACATTTGTCCGCGTCGATGCTGACCGGTGCGGGCACGGTCATGCGTTCGGTGCGTTCCGTCTCGGGCTTGAGGAACAGGTGGCCGTTCGGTTCCTCGACGTCGCAATCCAGATATACGACGCCGCGGCCACGTTGGGCGAGCAGTGCGGCCAGGTTGGTCGCAATGAAAGTCTTGCCTGTTCCGCCTTTTCCACTCGAAATAGCAATCTTCATGGTTGTTCCTTATATATTCGACCGTCGGAATATAATATTCGCAGCGAACCGGTTGTCAAGCCGGTCCCAAACAGGTGGGTGGCAGAAGGGGAGGAGAGGCACGATGGGCAGCGTTCAGGGCAGCCCAGAGGCGTGGAATTGAGGGACAGACCAATTCGGTTTTCAGCCCGGACCTGTGTGTGCGGCCAGGGCGAATGGGGTTTCCCGTTTGCTATCTGGCGAACTTCACCCGGAACGAGTATGCATGTTCACACGGCGGCGCTGCGGGGGGAGCAATTCGCAACTCTTTGTCATTTTGTTCCCATTCGACAGGTTCCGGGCACCCCAGCAAGGTCACGTCAGAAACCTTCGACGCTCCGGCCTGTCCGCCTAGGGATGGCACGGCCAGCCCTTCGCCGGCGGCGGGCCATTCGAGTGCGATCACATATAACGTGTCGTCCTTACGGGTGAAACGCAGCTGCCCTTCGCCATACCTGCCCCAGGGCCTGGTACCATAGATCGCCTCTCCGTTCACTTCCATCCACCGGCCGATGTCTGACAGGATTTGTTCTGTCTGTTTGTCCAGCGTTCCGTTTGCCTTTGGCGGGACATTGAGAAGGAGGTTCCCGTTCTTGCTGACGATGTCTATGAGTTCGTGAACAATCTCGCGGACAGGTCGATACTTCGCCCCTGCCAAATAGCCCCAGGGGCCGATGGAGGTATCCGTCTGCCACGGAGCCTGCTGGATGTCGTCGGCCCGGGCACACTCGAGGTCGAGCGTGGTAATACCGTCAACGTAAAGCCCGTGCCCGGCGCAATTTTTGATGCACATCACGCCTTCCTGCCGACCTCCGTGCCGGCGCGCGTTCTGGTTGTAATAGTGCGCTACGACTTCGAGCCCTGTCCTGGCCGCGTCATCACCCTGGAACGGAATTCCGCCGTCGAAGTAGAGGTGGTCGGGCTGATAGTGGTCAATCAGGTCTTTGATGCGAAGCGCCCACTCCCTTCGCCAGTGTTCGGGCGGGTTGATGGGCTGGCGGTGGTCGGTGTCGTCGTGCGGCTCGAAGTAGAACTCCCGATAGGCGGGATCATTGCCGTCGTAGGGCACGCCCTTGTATGGCCCGTCGGTGTCGGCGCCCTTATTGACATTGAACCAACTGTAAGACCGGGCCAGATGCGTGGTGACGCCAAATCGAAGCCCGTGCTTCAGTGTCGCCTCCCGCCACATTCCGATGATGTCCTTCTTCGGTCCCATGTTCACCGAATTCCATCTATGATGTTTGGAATTCCATAGGTCGAAGTTGTCGTGATGCACCGCACACGGGGTGAAATACCTGGCCCCGGCCTGCTTGAAAAGCCCCACCAGGCGGTCCGGGTCGAACTTTTCGGCTTTCCACATGGGGATGAAATCTTTGTAGCCGAACTCGGACGGGTGCCCGTATGTCTTGACGTGGTGCTCGTACACCGGGTCGTCAGGTATGTACATCTGCCTTCCGTACCATTCGGCCCGCTCCGCCACCGAGTACACCCCCCAGTGCAGATAAATCCCGAACTTGGCATCCCGAAACCATTCCGGACACTTATAGTTGTTCTGAAGTGATGTCACGGTCGGCTCGAACCGGTCCGCCGAATCACTACCACTGTCTGTGCGATTACTCATTTTGTCCATCCTGTTCTTTGGTTTGGCGCCGAGGACGGCCTCGCTCAGATTCTTGTAAAATCAGCAGTTCCCAGCTCGCGCGGGATTGGGCCTGCCGAACAGTCTATCCGGAAAGCTTGTCGGCCTTTTCGCGGATGTTTCGCGCTGCTTGGCGCATATCTTCGGGGTCTGTCGCGTGGCTGACATCGATGCCACCGAACCCCTTGCTGGCAGCTTCGGCTTGGGGACACTCGCCGGGCTTGTACTGCACGTAGTCCGGCAGCGGAATCCCCAGTGACGTGCGGCGGGTTCTCTGCATCTTCTGGAACTCCGCCTCAAGATAGTTAATCTCCGCGTAGTCTCCCAACGCCTCTGGCACGCGAAGCGGATAGATCCAGAAGTTCGGCTCGGTGTTCGGATAGACGTGAGCCAGCTCCACACCGGGTACATCGCCCAACTCAGTTTCGATGATTTCGACAAGTTTTTTACGTCGGGCATTGAACTCCGGCAACTTGGCCAACTGAGCCACCATCACTGCCCCCTGGAGTTCGCTCATGCGGTAGTTGTGGCCGAAGGCGAAATGGCCCCGTCGTCGCAGCCCGTTCAGCGGCTCGGACGTCGGCTGCTCGAGCCCATACTGGTAGAGCCAGGGCATTCCGACGTTTGAGAACAGCACGGCGCGCTTATAGATTTCCGGGTCATCGGTGGCGATGATGCCGCCTTCCCCGGCCGTGATGTGTTTGCTTTGCTGAAGGCTGAAGCAGGCCACGTCACCGATGGTGCCGACCTTTCGTCCTCGGTGGCAAGCGCCGTAGGCTTGCGCGCAGTCTTCAATAACTTTGAGGTTATGGCGCTGGGCTACGGCCATGATCTCGTCCATCGGCGCCGGCGTACCCCAGAGATGGACTACGAGCACGGCGCGGGTGCGCTCGGTGATCCGGGCCTCGATGCCTTCTGGCGAGATGATGAGCGTCCGCGGGTCAACATCGGCGAAGACCGGCACGCACCCCACGCTGATAACGGGGAAGGATACGAAGATCGGCGCGCTTGCGGGACAGATGACTTCGTCACCCAGCTCCAGGCCCAGACTGGCGACGGCGGTTTCCTCGGCGCAGGTACCTGAGCAGATCCCCAGCACGTACTTTCGGCCCAGCCACTGGCCGAACTCGTCCTCAAATCGGCCAACAAACTTACCTCTTACCCCGCGCCAGAGCTCGCCGCTCTCAATCACCTCGCGCAGGTTGGCCAGCTCTTCTTCACCGAAGCAGCGTTGTGGCATAGTAGGTCTCCTTTGGGGGGTGAAGGCCGGGCGGACGTCAGCTAGTACCGACCGTGCTCTTCGACCGTCTCAACCCTTGCTTTCAGGCTGTCCATTTTCGTGTCGGCGGGCACTTCGTCACCGGTCACGAGCACATATCCGCCGTCGGCCATTCCCTCGCGCAGGCAGCGCCGCGTTTCCTGCCGCGCCTCCTCTACCGTCCCGAACGAGAGGATCGTGCAGTCGAAATTGCCCATCAAGCACATCTTTTTCCCGTAGAGCTTCTTGGCCTCCGCCAGGGTAATGTCGCCCTCGTTCGGCTCGAAGGTCTCGACGAAATCCACCCCTGCGTCGGCAAACATGGGCAACAGGTGGCGGATCCTGCCGAGGGTGTAGAGGCCAAGGTATTTGTTCGGAACCCCGCGCACCCTGTCCATGGCGCGTTCCACGTCGGGCTGCGCCCATCGTTTGAACCGCTCCGGCCCCAGATTTGATCCGGTCGCCCAGCAGATGTCGAGCCACGCGACTTCGGTCGGCGCGGCCAGAAACGCATCGATGCACTTGTCCGTAATCTGCCGCTCGACCTCGAAGAGTTCGTCCATCAGGTCCGGATAGTCATGCAAATCCATGATGAACTCAGCCATACCCCGGACGCCACCCAGCGCGCTGTGGGCTGGCCCGAGAGCTACGCTCGGGACGCCCTCCTCGCCCATCGTTTTCACCACTTCGTCGAAGTGTTCGACCGCCGGGCCGGTGATGTTTTCCAGCCAGGCTTGCCGAAGCTCGAGGTAGGCTCGCCAGTACTCCGCCGACTTCACGGGATACTCCACCGCCTTCCCCACCAGGGGTTCGTGGGGGATCAGGCCCCTCTCAATCTTGCCGCGCAGGGTCCGCTTGGGCGTGCGGATGATCCATTCGCTCTCGACGCGCCCATCGGGCGAGCGTTTGATTTCACGCTGCTCCGATCCACACCCGTCGGGCAGGGAGGAATGCACGCTCACGCCGATTGGACCGCGGTGGTGCACCGATCCGATCATCTGATGCACTTCGAATACGGCCTTCCAATCCCACCGGCCGAGCACCTTGTTGGCGAACCGCCAGTGGATAAGCGGTGACACCGGCACTACGTCGGGCACTTCTCCTCGAACCGCCGCCAGAAATCGCTGTTTCTTGGTCAAGACATCCCTCCTTTTCCTTTCAGACCGATGTGGGGTTTCTAGGGTTTCGGCGTTCCGATCTCGCGGCCGCGGTCGACGAAAAAGCGCATGGTCTCGTAGTCGACTTCAGGCGGTTCGGAATGATCGGAATGCAGAATGTAGCCGCCACCGTGATTGATGATCGGCGGAATTTTCGTGAGCAGCTCTTTTTCAATCGCAGCACGATCATTGGCGACCAAAGTGCGCACGTCGATGTTTCCAAAAAAGGAAATCCGCTCGCCGAAACGGTCGAACAGCCGGAGGACGTCCATGCCGGCTTTTACTTCCATCGCCTGGAGACAGTCCATCCCGGCCTCAATTAGCCCCGGCACCAGCGGCTCGACAAAGCCGCACGAATGCACGAGCACCTTCAGGCCCTCGGCGTGCGCCGCTTCGAACAGCAGTTTGTGGCCAGGAAGGACGATTTCTTCGTACATCTGCGGTGACATAAAAGGCTTGTACTTGAATCCCATGTCCTCGTTGTAGAACACCCCGTTGGGCAGGCCCTCTTCGGCGAAGAGCACTTCCTGGTGCATAACGTTGAGGCGCGCAAATGTGATCACCATGTCTCTGACCCAATCGGGGTCTGTGGCCATGCCCATCAGCATATATTCGTGGCCGCAGACTGCGCACATTTGTTCAAACGGCGCTCCCCCTTCCCAGCAGAAGAAGAGTTTCTTTTCCGCGGCCGAGCGGCGCGCTTCGCGATAAGCCCCAAACGGAATCCGGCGTCGATCAACCTCGAGAAGATGCGGCCTGACCTTTTCCTCCCAGGCAATGCGTTCCTTTACCGCGAAGTCCACGTGCTCGGGTGTGCTCTCGTGAAGTTTGTGCCGGCGGAGCTGCGCACCATTACCATCCAGCGTGAGTATAGTTTCGTCAGTTTCCTCTATGACGACCGACTCGAAATCCATATCGGCGGTGCTGTCGATCCATCCGCCGGTGCGGAGGTCCTGGCCGAAGTGCTCGGCGACATCCTCTTCGGCGCCGATATGGCCTTCCTTTCGCCACCGCTCAGTTGTGGCCGCCCACGGGCTCACCACTACCGGGACGTGGTCCACCGGTTTGAGTGCCAATGTAGTGGTCATGCGCGCGAAGCTTGTCATGTGCTCCGGTAGCCCTATTGCCTTGCGGCCTGGTGCTAGAGACGCAACTGGCGGTCGTCTGCCAGCCAAGGAAGTTCTATTTTGGCAATTCGGTCAGCGGTTGTCAATCCCCACGCCGCCAGCCAGGCATGTTCGCGCCCGTGGTGAAGCTGGCGTACTCCGGCTTGACAACCAAGGATGGCGTTATGGGTGGGGCTTCGCTGTCAGCGTTTCGGTGCGGCCTGTCCCCGCAGTTCGGTGTTCCCGCAGCCGGCCTATTTATTCTCCCTCTCCGCCAGCGCCTCGCACACGGCCTTAGCGAAAGCCTTGGCGCTTTCAGGGCCGTCGGCAGTGATGATGTTGCCATCGCGAACCACTCCCTGCTCGACAACCTGTGCTCCTTTCTTGGTCAGGTTGTCCTTCTCGGACCGGAAGCAGGTGGCCTTTTTCCCCTCCAGTAGGCCAGCATTGGCGAGCGTTGAAGGCGCGATGCAGATGGCGCAGACCAACTTGCCATCTGCGGCGGCGTCTTGGGCGATTTTGTGCGCCGTAGGGTCGTCGAAGTATTCGCTCGCTCCGCGCCCGCCGACGAAGATGACCGCCGCATACTTGGAAACGTCCACCTCTGACAACAGCAGGTCCGGCGTGACGGTATGGCCCAGCATGCCGGTGGAGACCTTTTTCGAGGAGGAGGCAATGTCCACCCCCGCCTTGGCTCGCGCCAGCGCCTCGGCAGGTTCGCGGTACTCTTCGTCTCGGAAATCGTTGCTGGCTACGACCATCAACACGTCCTTTCCTGTCAGATCAATCATTTCCTCCTCCTGCTGCTGCTTGCAGCCCGAGAATGCGACCAGCACAATGGCGCACATTGCCGTAACGGAGTAACCTTTCATCTTTGACAATTTGGCCTCCTGAAACTTTTCTGGAAGTTGGCTCCCTGACCACCCGCTGGTCCCGGGAACTGATTCTATTATTGTAGTAATTATACACCATGTCCTTCCGTGAGGCAAATGTCCCGCAGATAACAGCGGCCCTATGGACCGTAGGATGGTTATCCGCCGACGGCCCTGAGGAGCTTTTCCATTTTGGCTTTCAGGTCGGCGTCGTCTCCGACGTGTTCTATGGCCTTTTGCAGTACCTCCTTCGCACGTTCGGGATTGTTGTGTTTCTCGAGCGCTGCGGCGAGGTGGTAGGCAACTGTGGCGTCGGTCGGTCGGGCTTTGAAGGAGCGACGGAGATAGGGTATTGCCTTGCCGTATTCCCCGGCCTTGTAATGAATCCAGCCCACCGTATCAATGAGGCTGGGTAGGTTAGCGTCGATTTCCATCGCTGTCTTGGCGTATTTTGTTGCCTGATCGAGGTCGTCAAGGTATTCGCACTAGAGCCAGGCCAATTCGGCGGCGGCCTGCAACGCATACCGGGAGCGGTCAGGCGCCAGGGCTCCGACTGTCGCCTCCCCTTTCGATACTTCGAGGAGTTTCTCGTACCATTCGGCCGCGGCTTGGTAGTCTTTCTCGTCCTCCAGGACCCTCGCCGCCGTCAGGTAAGCCGGGGCGTATTCAGGCTGCTTCTTGACGGCGAGTTCATAACCCCGGAGCGCCTTGTTAAGCAGTGCCTCGTCAGGCCGCCACGAGTGCAGGGTGGAGCGAAGGTCGGCCAGTCGAAAGATGGCGTTGACGTTTTCCGGCTCATTTTCCACCTGCTCCTTCGCGGCTTCAATCACGGTCTTCAGTTCATCCACGGCCTCCTTTTCGTTCCCAAGCTCGTGGTGAATAAGTGCCAGTCTGCCGCGGAAAAAATAGGACGCAGGCGCGAGTTTGACGGCTCTGCTGGCGTCTGCCAAAGCTTGTTCGAGCACAGCCCGGCTCGCCGGCGTGCTGGTGCGGGCGAGCGAGACGCGGAGGCTCGCCAGCCGGTCATAAAGGTTGGCGTTCTCCGGCATCGACTCCAGCGCCCGCATATACTGCTCGATGGCGCGGTCGAGCATGACGGCCTGCTCTTTTGCATTTGCGGCGAACCGGACCCCGGCGGCGACCAGATCGCCCAGCGCAGCCCTCGCAGGCACGAAGTTTTCGTCTCGCCTCAGCGCGTTCTGGTAGTGTTCCTTCGCCGCCTCGGTATCACCCTTCTGTCGATAGATCTGTCCGATGTGGTATTCGGGGAGCGGGGATTTGGGTATGATTGTCGCCAGTCTTCGGAAGGTGTTGATTGCTTTTTGGAACTGTGCTTGGCCCACGAGGATTTCGCCGCGCCTGGTCGCTGCGGTTACATAGAGGTCGCGGAGTGTTATCTGAACCGGTTTGGGAGGACTGGGCGCCACGGTGGCCCCGCGGGGTGCGATGTCCAGAGCGTGTTTGAAATGATCGAGGGCAGCGAATTTGTTTCCCTGGCCCAGTTCCAGCAGCCCCAGTTGCACGTGCGCGTTGATGAAATTCGGCGCGACCTCGATGGCACGGGCAAGCGTGTCGGCAGCCTGCTCGGGCAGCTTGCGTTGCCGGAGAACTTCGGCCAGCAGCAGGTAGCTGTGCAACTCCTTGGGTTCGGTTTTTATTGCCGTGTTCAACTTAGCTTCCGCCTGGCTGAAGTTCTTCTGGCGCATGTAGTAGTCCGCCATCCAGCGATAGCAGGTCGCCTTTTCGCCCGGCTTTTCCAACTTGGCGATGTGGTCCTCGAGGGTCTTGGTTGCCTGTTCCGGCTTGCCGCGGTTGTACTGTATGGCGGCGATACGGTTTAGAGCCACCAGGTTGCGCGGGTCGATGGCGAGGGCCTTTGTGAAGTTGCGGACGGCGTCATCGAGAAGTTGGTTGCATTTTTTCGCCGTCTCGCCCTTCAGTTCGGGGAACTTTGTCCCGCTGGCGACGAACGTCGCGTAGCGGACGCGGGCGTCGCCCAGTGCGATGTAGGGTTCGACTTCCTCAGCCGACCGTTTCCTAACTTCCTCGAGCACCTTCACCGCCTCGGCGAAAGCCCCTTCAGGGTCCTTCTCGCGAAAACGCGCGCTGTTGATGTACGCGGAGGCAAGTTGGTAATACCGCTTAGTGTCGTACGGATTTTTCTCAATCACCTGCTCCAACTGGTTGATGGCGACTTGGATCAGGCGGTGGTTTTCCGCCTTGGGCCGCGAGGGCGAGAGCCTGCTCATCGACAAGTTAGCCAGACGGAGATGGGCCTCAGTGAAGTCGGGGTCTTCGCGGAGCGCCGTCCGGAACTCCGCCTCGGCGAGGTCCGGTTTCCGGTCCTGGGCATACGCCAGGCCCAGGTGGTAGTGCAGTCGCGCCGAGTTGGGCGTCTTTGCCAGCGCCTCCTTCAGCACCTGGATGGCCATTCCCGCCTGGTCGGCTGCCAGATACGCCCTCGCCTGGGCCTCGGGGCCACGCTCCTGTGTACCCGGCTGGAACGGGACCGCTCTAAGAGTGGGAGCCCAAGTGAGCGCACACGCAGCGGCGAACAAGCTCAAGCACGCAGCACGATATCTCATCTCACCTCTCCTTTGTGTGCACGAGGGGGATTATGACCGTCTCAGCCCAGCGCCACAACATAGTATAGCGCATCCCGCTACACGTTCACACGAAAAATCTTCAAACGAAGCGTTCGCGGAGGCAGATGGCGGCTCATTCAGGACAGCCCTGAGCGGTCGGCCCTCGCCGGGTCGCATTCCGCCCCGATTTTTGTGCGCGTCACAACTCCCACACCTGCAATCCCTTACAATTCTTCATTGTGCCGGGCACGATGACCCTCGGCACGATGACCCTCAGTGACCCTCAGCGCGTCATAACTGCCACACTTGCAAGCTCTTACAATTCTTCATTGTGCCGGGCACGATCACCGCCTACTCTCACTTCTTCGGCGGCTTTGGTCTGGGCCTTCTGACGGGTGGCTTGATCGGCGCTGCCTTGCCTGGGATATGTTCTGGCAGCGGCCTACCTCTCAGCGGGGTTCGCCTGGGTGGACGCGGTTTCGGGGCGTTCTTGGCCATTGTGCGATCTCCCTAACTGACTTTGCTACAGGTTGCCAATTGCGTAAACCATGAAGAGAAACATGCCGAGCACGAATGATCCCATCGCCGCCCTGATCAGCCACTTGCCGCATGTTTCGTAGGGGGTATCTTTGAGGCAAGCGGGATCATAACGGCGGCTTTCGTAGATATTGTCCCACTCCTCAAGACGGCGGGCGTACGCAGCCCGACCCACGCCGAACGAGAACAAGGTACTGACGATCGTGGCAGAAAAGCAGAACCAACTTAGGACGAGGAAGCAGACAGACCAAGCTGCGCTTTTCTCTATAAGGTTGAAGAAGAAGAGAGCAGACAAGCCTATGGCTCCCGACGAGAGAGTAAGCAAGTTCTTCTCGAGAGCCGCTGACTGTTCGCACTCACGATTTATCAGCAATTGACGATGCGAATGCCACTCGCTTTTGGAGATCTCAATTTCTTTGCCTTCTTCAGCCATAAGCGCTCCCGAGTCCGGTGGCCTTCGAGGGCTTTCCCCAATGGTCGTTCGACTGACCTGATGGACTCAGCTAATCTTGTCGAACTCAGTCCCGTTGCAGCGTGGGCACGGTGGGAGCGTGTCCGAGTCGTCGTCCAACGTCACCGTGGCGTCACAGTTCCGGCACTTGTAGGTACCCTTGCCAGGTTTTTCGCCCGTGGTAGGCATAGTCAACCCCTCCACCGCGCACCAATCATTCGGACAACTGGACTGCGCGGTGAAGCCCAGCGTCGCCGTTACACAGAAGCGACCTTACCGGACATGACGGATACCTGTCAAGCGCAAAGGCGCCTATTTCTCGGCCGCAGCTTCCTCCACAATTCGGATTTCTTTGTCCGTCAAGCCGTAGAGCTGGTAGACCAGTTGGTCGATTTGGCGGTCGGTCGCGTCGATCTGGCGCTGCAATAGTTCCTTGTCCCGCTCCGCCTGAGCCGCGTGGAGTTGGTTGTGCAGCGCCAGCATCCGGTCCACCAGCTCGACCATGCGGTCATGCGCCGCTTTATCAGCGACGTCACCGAACGCAATTGAAGGAAGCGGAACCCTCGCTAGGTCCGCAACCCGGATTGATACATCAAGGAGACACTTCCGATACCAGTAATTCACGACCTTGCAGTTCAGGATGCCCATGCCGTACTTGAGACTATAAGCTTGATGAGCTTTGAGAATTACGTTCAGAAGAACGCCCGCGCTGTAGGTCTCCGAATCGTCAAGGTAGCCGACAACCAGTCGCTGGCGAAGCGTGGGATTCCGTAGTTTCTGGAGTACGAGACGCGGTCCCCTGAAAAATCTTTCATCTACGGCATGGGCCAACCACGGGCCGTAGCTGATCCAACTCCTACCATTCCAGTTGACCGAATAGCGAGCCACGTCTCGCCCTAATAGCTCTTTCTTGAACGTGCTATCCCCGCGGTGGTTACTGTGGAACAGACGTTTTGTCACGATGTCGTCTGCCTTTTTGGCGCCAAACTTGGCTGCCAGGGTGGACCGCCGGTACAGAGTAAGACCTTGGGTGATCTCGACGATCTCCCCAAGTTTGATGCGGGCCGCCTCGACCTTATTGACCAATGCCGCGTCCCCGCTCCTAATCCTGGGATTGAAGCGAAAACGCGGGTGGCTCTCCCACACTTGCGTGGAGACTTCCCGAGAGCTTTGCTCAAGTTTCTCTGCTGTCGCGCTTTCACCCACCTCGTCCTTCCCGATTTCCGCTATACGGATTTCCCCAGCTTTTGTCAGTGATGCGACCACAATGCAGCAGTCCATCTTCACGCCAGCGAAAACGTTCTCGGGAAGGACGAGCAATGAGGTCGGCCACATGTTCCCGCAAAGATGATTGCGGAGAGCTTCTGTTTGTGAGCGGGATATCCAATAGCTTGGCACAATGTACCCGAGCCGTCCACGGAGAGCGGTCAAAGATGAAGCCCTCTCGAGGAAGAAGATGTAGCTCTCGAACTTCCCGGTGTTAAGCCTGAAATGCTCGCGCAGATACGGTTTCTCGAGTTGCGCAACATCGGCCCCCCACGGTGGATTGCCGATGACGGCGTCGAAGCCGCGACGACTTTTGGGGATGTTCTTGCCGAGGACGTGGGGGAATTGGGCTTCCCAATCAAACGGGTTGACGCGGCGGAGTTCGTCGGCGTTGATGCTGCCGGGCAGCTTGCCTTCGAAATAGTCGGGGCCGATGAGCGAGTTGCCGCACTTGATGTTGTCCTTGAGGTTGGGGAGTGCGCGTTCGCGGAAGAGTCGCATCTGGCGGCCGAGGGTGTCGGCGCTTTCGCCTTCGAGCACCTTGAGCAATAAGCTGAGTTTTGTGACCTCGACGGCCTGTGGGTCGATATCGACGCCGTAGATGTGGTCGGTGAGGATGCGTTTTCGCTCGGCGGTGGTGAGGCGCCATTCGTCCTGCGACTTGCGATAGACCTGCTTCTTGCGTTGCTGGGGGTTGTGGGCGATGTACCATTCGAGGCAGTGGTCGAGCAGGGATTGGTATGCGCCGAGGAGGAACGAGCCGGACCCGCAGGCCGGGTCGAGCACGTGCATGTTTTTGAGTTGCTTGGGGCTGTTGCCTTTGATTAGTTCGCCGACGGTGTTTTTGACGATGTAATCGACGATGTACTTGGGCGTGTAGTAGACCCCGCCCGCCTTGCGGACCTCGGGTTTCTCCTCGACCTTTGCCTGGTGGCCCTTGGTCAGGCGGATCACCTTGCCCAGGAACTGCTCGTAGACCTGTCCGAGGATTTCGACGGGGATGACGGAGAATTCGTAATTGCCCCCGTACAGATCCGTAATGATGCTCTTCAGCGGCTTGTCGTCGACGGTCAGTCCGAGAGTGAGTTCGTCGGGCGGATCGGCGCGGCCCCGCTCGGCGTTGAAATAGAACA
>JAUWIN010000112.1 GCA_030605345.1 Candidatus Brocadiia bacterium | reverse complement strand
TTGCCCCGGTGTGCGCCGTCGATGAGGCCGGGCAGGTCCGCGAGCACCAGCCGGGTGTAGGCGTCAAGTTCGACGATGCCGAGGTTGGGCACGAGCGTGGTAAAGGGATACAGGGAGACTTTCGGCCTGGCCGCCGAGACCTTGCCCAGGAGGGTGGACTTACCGGCGTTTGGCAGGCCGACGATGCCGGCATCGGCAATGAGCCGGAGTTCGAGTCGCAGGAGGCGGGACTGGCCCTTCTCGCCTTTCTCGAAGGTGCGTGGAGCTTGGTTGGTGGCCGATTTGAACCGTGCGTTGCCCCTGCCGCCGCGTCCGGCGCGTGCGACGACTATGGATTGCCCCTCCTCGGTGATGTCGCGCAGTTGAAGGCCGGTGCGATGGGCGAAGATGGTTGTGCCGAGCGGGACCTCGAGGACGAGGTCTTGGCCGGTCTTTCCGGTGCAGTTGGCCCCGCCGCCGGGCCGTCCGTGCCGTGCGGCGTATTCCGGCCTGCGGTTGAAATCAAGCAGCGTCGCCACCTGGGAGCGGCCGACCACAACCACGTCACCGCCTTTGCCGCCATCTCCGCCGTCAGGGCCGCCGTGTGGCACGAACTTCTCGCGCCGGAAACTGACACAACCCGCCCCGCCGTTCCCTGCCTTGACCCTGATGACAGCACGGTCGACAAACATGGCCCACCTCACAGATTATGCGCCCACAGTAGCGGTCTGACTCCAATGCTGTCAGGGTGAAAAGTATGAGTCGCCGCACCATTACGGCCCGTGGGCATGGGCGCTACAAACCGTTGGGTTGCAAGGCCAGCGCCAGCCCGGCCGGTTGCTGACGTGGGTCAGTCGGTGAGGACGCTCACGCGCCTGCCGGCGCCGAAGACCACCTTGCCGGCGGTCTTGGCGAAGAGGGTACAGTCCCCGCCCAGGCCCACGTTTCTGCCGGGCCGGAAGCGGGTGCCGCATTGTCTGACAAGTATGCTGCCCGCCTTGACCTGCCTGCCGCCGTATATTTTGACGCCGCGGTGCTGCGGGCGGCTGTCGCGCCCGTTCCGTGTTGCCCCCTGCCCTTTTTTGTGTGCCATGTGGCTATCCCGTCGTGTCTCTGTTATGAGTATATCAGGCGGCGGCGATGCGGTCAATCCTCACCCGCGTGAGGGCCTGCCGATGGCCGCGGGTCCATTGCGAGTCTTTGCGGCGCCGTTTTTTGAAAGCCACGACCTTCTGGGCCTTTGTCGCTCCAAGTATTGCGCCGATGACTTTGGCTTTTGGGACGGTCGGCGTGCCTACCTGGACGTTCTCCCCGTCGGCGCAGAGTAGGACGCGGTCGAACGTAACGGTGTCACTCTTCGCCTCGAGTTTCTCGACCTCGATGACCTGGCCGGGCTGGACCTTGTATTGCTTGCCTCCTGTTTCAATGATCGCATACATTTGTCGCTCTCGCTAAAGTTGGATTTTCTTCTTGTCTGTAATCCCGAACAACTGGAACTCTTGGAAATCGACGTTGCTGTTCGTCTTGATGTCTATTTTCTTGTCCCAACGTTTCTCCATGTCGCGGAGCGTCTGGCGCTTTTCGTTGAGCACCCGCAGTGCTACGTCCGGGTGCACCGTACATTCTATACTATTGATGTCCTTATTGGAAATGTTAAGTCTGATGTTGCGCATCAGGTCGATCATTATGCTTTCGAAGTTCCTCACCTGTCCGGTGCCCTTGCACAGGGGGCAAGTAGCCATGGCGGCTCGGGCGACGCTGGTACGCATTCTCTGCCGGGTCATCTGTATGATGCCGAACTGTGAGGTCTTGAGCATCCTGGTGCGGGCCCTATCGCGCTTCATTGCGTTGAGGAGTTCTTTCTCGACGGAGCGCCGGTGCTTCTCATATTTCATGTCGATGAAATCCATCACTATGACCCCGCCGAGGTCACGGAGGCGGAGCTGACGCGCGATCTCCGGCGCCGCCTCCAGGTTCGTTCGGTAGGCGGTGGTCTCCGCGTCGTTCCCTTCGGTGTATTTGCCCGAATTGACATCGATGGCCACCAGCGCCTCGGTCTGCTCCAGCACGATGGACCCTCCGCTCGGCAACGGGACTTTGCGGTCGTAGACCCGCTGCACCGCTTCCTCGATGTGGAATTTGGTAAACAGGGGGGCCTTGGCCCTGTAGAGTTTGACCCGGTTCTGGTACGACGGTGAGACGACGCCGAGGAACTCGCGCACGCGCTTGCAGACCTCCTCGCTGTCGATGATGATCTCGTCGGTATCGGGGGTGAACAAGTCGCGCATGCAGCGGATAATCAGGTCAGACTCCTGGTAGACCAGCGCAGGCGGGTTGACGCTGTCCAACCTCTTTGCGATAGCGTCCCACAGCCGCCGGAGATACCGAAGGTCGCGCTCGAGGTCGCGCTTGGTTCGCCCCAGTCCTGCTGTTCTGATGATAAACCCCGCCTTCTTGGGCAGGTCGAGTTTGCTCAGCATGCTCTTGAGGCGCCTCCGGGCGTCTTCGTCCTGGATTTTTCTCGAGACGCCGTAGTGAGAGAGGCCAGGCATTATCACCAGGTATTTACCTGGCAGGCTAATATATGTGGTCAGGCTGGGGCCTTTCTTGTCGATACCTTCACGGGTCACCTGCACCAGCACGTTGTCGCCCTTCTTCAGGAGCGAGCGGATTTCGGGGTTGTCGTTCTTCCTGCTTTTCTGCGGCGGGGTTTGCTTCGGCGGGATATCGTGCACGTCCGGTCTGACATCAGATCCGTGCAGGAACCCGCTCTTTTCGCTCCCGATGTCCACAAACGCGGCCTGAATACTCGGCTCGACGGTTTCGACCTTGCCCAGGTAGATATCCCCGACGAGACGCTCCGCCTTGATGCGCTCGATGTAAAGCTCTTCGAGCACCTTGTCCTCGACGACGGCGGTGCGGTATTCGTCACCCTCCGACACATTAATCAACATTCTCTTTTCCACAGTTATCCTCGCTTGTTCCTTTGAGCGTTCGACGAAGGCAGAAGGGACTGGAGACGATACCCCGGAACCGCATCCCCTGTCTGCTGGCTACCTTTCGTCGAAGGCCCGTCTGTTTTACTGGGGGGCAGCGAGGTTCACGGCAGTTCGCACAAGGGACAGGTGTCTGACCAGTTCGGCATCTCCGTTACACAGCGCCTCGGCGACCTCAGCAGGTCGGGCCGTGCCTTCGTCGGTGACACTGAGCTCGAACTCGCATCCTCCGTCGCACGGCTCGATGACGTTGAGGTATGCCCGGATGTCGATTTCCTTTCCGCCACGGCGGGTTGTGCACAGTTCCTCCGCCGCAGCACAACGCTCGACTGCGCCGGTGGGGAATTCGCCCAGCACGCGGTAGTTCACGCTCTCCACCCGCGCCTTCACGCCCGGCTCCAATAGTTCAGCCAGGGTGATTTCGACCTGTTTGGGCAACTCCCGACTCAACCTGTGCGCCACCTCTTCCGCGGGCAGATGCTCCGTCAGTTCGAGTTCGAGCACTTCGTCAACCCCTTCGCTCCCCCGGGCGAGCGCAGCCGGCAGCGAGAATCGCGGCCGCGGATTGAACCCTTGCGACATCCTGACGGGCAGTTGCGCCCGCCGGAAGGCCCGCTCGAAGACACCCATCAAATCCCTGTGCGAGATGAACCTCACGGCTCCTCGCTTACCAAATCTTATCCTGTATCGCCAAAAAAGTGATTTCGAGTTCGTTCTCTACACCTTTCGATTCCACATACTACCATGAATAATAAGGGTTGGAGCGGGGCAAGTCAAGGCCGGAAACGAGATTAGATTCAGCCCGTAGGGGCGCCGCTTTTATGCCCCCAGCGGGAGCAGAGAGGGTACGAGCCGCCTACTTCGGACGGATGGTGACAGTGTGGGAGCCGAACCGGACGCCGTACTGCGCCGCTTCGCTGTCCCCGCTTCCGACGAACTCCTGTCCGTCAACTTCGAACGAAAGTGCCCTTGGTGACGAACCAAGGCCGTAGAAGGTCAGCAGCTTGTCGTCCGGGCCGCTGGTCTGGCCCCGGACAAAGCCGCCGGGCGCAATCGTGAACCTTACCATACCTTTGTCGGTTTTGACCCCCCTCCCCTGGTAGCGTATCTCGGCGGCATCGAAAAGGGCGACATCGAAATGTGTTGGCCGGATGGTGAGTATGCCGCGTTTGCCCTTGATATGAACGTCGCCCCGGTCATACTCGATTTCGTCCTCCGACAGGAAGACGTAGCGGACGGTTTTGCCGTAAGAAATGCGTACTCCGCTCGCTCCTTTGAGTTTCTCGACTTTGGGCGCCGCATACTGTCTGACGTCTGCCACCCCAGTTTCGCCCCTTCGGATGGGGCACAGCACAGTCAAATAGTCCACGCACGGCAACTCGGGCTCCGTGTCTTCCTCCTCCGCCCCGGGCGGCGTGGGCGGCACTGGCTGCGAGATGCGAAGGGTCCAGTGTTGTTTCCTGTGCTTGTGCAGACCCATCTCCAATTGCTCGCTGCCAAACACGTAGATGTTGAGGTCAACGCCGAAGGGGCCGACGAACCTGGCCGTATTTCCGTCCATCTGTCCCTGGTCCGCGAGAACGTTGAAGAAGACGTCCGTCGGCTTGTTTCCCTTGATACGATCGAGAAGTACCACGTACTGCCGCTGCTTGTTGAAGAGTATGTGCCTGTTGATGATGACCGGGTGTTCGAGTTTGTCTGGCGTGGGTAGCATCTCGGCGGTCTGGGTGCCGTCGGCGCGATGCCCGGGCGGCGGGATGAACACCTTCTGGTCGCTGGTCCTTGCGAGTGCGTCGAACTCCGCCCTGGTGTATTCCTTGAGCCTTGAGAGGGATTCAACCCTGATTTCGCCTAGCGCGTAGTCGTCGTCCTCGTGGCTGAAGAACTGTCGGAGCCGGCCGGGGGCACTGTGAGTTCGGGAATCTATCCTCACTGTGTTATGTGCCCAGGTGGCGGTGCGTTCGGGCGGCGAGCCGCTGTCAACCAGGAGCGGCGTGCCGAACGCGTAGAACAGCAGGCTGCCTTGGTCGTGATGGAGTGAAAACCCGTTCGGGCTGCACTTGAACAAGAGGTAGGCTTCTTCGGGTTGGTTGAAATTCGCGCGCATCAGTGCGCCAAATCTCGGGATGCTCCTACTTTTAGGCTTTTCCGGCGGTACGGCCGCGACTTCGGGCGGCGCCGGGTTGAGGATGCTGATCAGTTTCCGCTGGAGTGCGAGGCGGTCGAACGTCGGCCGTCCGGCCTGTTCCCATACCCAGGCCAAAAGCCCCGCCGTTTTGGGGTTGGAGTGGCGCATCTTCGCGGCCGCTGTCCTCATTACGGCGAGGGATTCTGCGTCGCCCGCACGTGAGCGGCCGATTGTGGGCAGCAGCCTGGCGCCTCCGAATCGCTTGTCGGGCGGTGTGGTCAGCCTCGAGAGCCGTACCAGCTCATCCGTGTAGTCCGGCCAGGTGAATGGCGAGGCGGCTATGTGTGTGATCCCTGCGGCGTGTTCGAAGGCTGGCGTCATCTCGGCCCACAGGTTCATCGCTCTCATCAGAGAGCCGGTCTCCATCGGGACGCCACCGGTTGCGGCTGTCCTCGAAAGCTCCGCCTGCATGCGCTTCTTCGCGTGGAGCAGGCGGGCGGGGCTCTGCGAATATTTGTCGAGAAGCAACGCCACCATTGCCGCGGCGGAGTCGCGGTGAGCCGCCGCTTCGGGGTCGTGGGCGAAAATGGGGAGGTAATTTGGATGCTCCAGCTGTGCGGCCGCAAAGGCAAGCGTTCCCAGGATGGTCCGTTTCTCGCGCTGCGAGAACACCCCGCTCTTCACGTTCGCATCGTACACCAGGGTGATGTCTTTGATGATTGGGGCGACGCGGGCCGGGGCGGCCTGGTGGCTGCAGAACCCGGCAAGTGTCCGCGCGTTCGGCGAGCCGACGAAGGCACGGCGCAAGGTCGCTATGCC
>JAUWIN010000020.1 GCA_030605345.1 Candidatus Brocadiia bacterium | reverse complement strand
TTTAACACGGACGTATCGCCTTGGAATTTCAGTCGATATAGGAGTTCCCCCATCTCGCTCCGTTTGGTGTCGAACTGAGGGCGCCCGAATTCGTCATCCCCAATGTAGTGGCTACTGAGCGTGTGGTCGTCCAGCGCAAACCCCTCGGTCCAGGGGCCGGCGATCTCTTTGGGGTCTATTTCGATCACGGCTTCCTTGCCTTCGACCGCTCAACTCGGACCATGCTCTTGGACCTCACTCTCCAATTTCATCTCGATGGCGTGGCATTTCGGGGGGCACTCGCGGGCGCAGATTCCGCAGCCCTTGCAGTGGTCGTAGTCGATCCCGACCATCTTGCCGTCCTTGACCAGGATGGCGGAGTCGGGACAGAGTATCCAGCACCTCAGGCAATGGATACACTTGTCCTCGTTGTGCACCGGCCGATATGTCCGCCAGCCGCCGGTCTTGTATTCGCTGCTGTTGCCTGGCTTGACAATCATCCCGCCTATGGGCATTTCCTTCCAGGTCAGGAGCCTGCTCATTCCGATTTCACCTCCTCGTAGGCGCGTTCGACAGCGCGGATGTTGCCTTGAACGACTTTGTCGCCGAACTTTTTGAGAAACTTTTTCTTGATGCTTTCCTTGACCGCGTCCAGGGAAACGCAGCCGGTGACCTTGACCAGTGCGCCTATCATGGGTGTGTTCGGGATGGGCCGGCCGATTTCGTCGATGGAGATTTTTGTGGCATCGATGCACATCACCTCGGCGGCTTGGACGCCCAACTTCCGCCTGACCTCTGCCGGGTCATCCGGCGAGTTGACCAGGAACCGGGTGTCATCGGTGATTCCCTCGGTGATCGGGTCCGTGCCCAGGAGGCTCTGGTCGAGCACGACCACCACGTCGGGCTGCTCGATGGGACAGTGGAGCCTCACGGGGCTTTCACTGATTCTGGTGAAGCCGCGTATGGGCGCTCCCATCCGTTCCGGTCCGTATTCGGGGAATCCCTGGCTGTGCTTCCCCTCTTTCATTGCGACCTGTGCGACGAGCTGTGCGGCGGTTTTTGCTCCCTGCCCGCCGCGGGCGTGCCATCGAATCTCCGTCATGCCGCTTGCCATGGCTCTGCCGCTCCTCAAAATGTTGTTTACTTTAGTCCAGCTTCCAACTGTGCGAGCGCCGCGGCCACGTCTCTCATTGTTTCGTACCGCCGCTGGGGCGTTTTTTCAAGGGCCTTCAGCACCACGCGGTCAACCGCCGGGTCCAGTGACGTGTCGAGCTTCGACGGCGGGACCGGGTCGGCGCTGAGGTGCCTGGTCATGAGCATCTCCTTTGTGTCGGCAGTGAACGGACGGCGCCCGGTGAACGCCTCGTAGAGCGTCACGCCGCCCGCATAGATATCCGTCTGCACGTTGAACCTGTTGTAACGGATTACTTCCGGGGCCAGGTAACTCGGCCGCCCGGTGCGGATTTCCGCCTGCTTGAGCCGGTCGGATTTGTGAATGGCGACGCCGAAATCAATCAGCTTGAGCGCGCCTTGAGCGTCGAACAACAGGTTCTTCGGACACACATCGCGGTGGATTATACCCTTCTGGTGCACGTGTGCAAGCCCGTTCGCCGCGCCCATCAGGATTTCTATCCGACGGGCCACAACCTCAGGCGTCCGGAGGCGAATATGCTCGGCAAGGCTCCCGCCCGGCAGATATTCCATCAGGATGTAATAATTGCCCTTCTCTCTGCCGCAGGCGATGGTACGGACGACATCCGGGTGGGTGAGCGCCTTTGCCATTTCGCCTTCCCAGGCCTTCCCCAGCCTGGCCGACAGTTTCTCCGCGATGCGATTGCCGTGGGCGGAAAGCACCTTGGCCACGAGCTGTCCGCCATCCGGGCCTTCGGCCAGCTAGACTGTGGACATGGCGCTTTCGGCCAGCTTCTCCACCAGTTTACAGCCAGCCATCTGGCCTAATTCGGGCCGGCGCGGGGTCTGCGGGGCGAAAGATTTGCCGGGCAGCGCCAATTCTTACTTCCAATGAGAGCACGCAGGAAATCTTAATCCTTGTGAGAATTATAACCGCCGCCGCCGGAGGGGCAAGGAAAAAGCGCACAGCGCCGGCGTTCAAGGTGTCCGGTCTGCTCGGGCGCTGAATGCTGAATATCGACGCTTTAAGTGGGACGCGCACGGAGCTAATCGAAGCCCCGTGCGCGCTGGCGGGGTGGACGGGATGGGGGAGTCCCGTCACCGGAGTAGTCGGCCCCTGTGTTTTAGTGCTGTGGGCCGGCGGATTGCGGGAACACGAAACTAATCTCGACGCGTCTGTTTTGTTCTTTCCCTGCCTTTGTGTTGTTGTCGGCTAGGGGCTTGTCGGCCCCGAAGCTCCTGGTAACCAGTTTGCGGCTGGGGACACCCTTCTTGACCAGTTCCCGCGCCACCGCGTTGGCGCGAGCCGCACCAAGGCCATAGTTGTCGTGATAAATCTTCTTGGTGTACCGCAGCGGAGTCGAGTCGGTGTGGCCGTCAACAAACACGAGCACGTCGTCGTCCAGATGGTTGATGGCATCTGCGACCTTGGAGAGCATCGGCTCAGCAGTGGTCTTCAGGGTACATTTGCCGGAGCGGAAAAGTACGTCACTGGTCAGGCGGACCGCCTTGCCGCCCTGCGTGCTGACTACCGGCATGCCCAAGTCTGCGAGGTCCCTCGACAGTTCACGCCAGCTTTCGTCCGCCGACTGGCTGGCCAGCGTCGTCGCAGGCGCCGACTGCGCCGCCTCTGTCTTCGCCACAGCCTGTTCGAGTTCCTGCTGCATCTTTTGCCGCTGGTCCATACTTGAGGCCAGCCGGGTCGTCAGCTCGGCGTTCTTAGCGGCCAGCGCCACTTTTTCCTCGTGATATCTCTGAGCCAGCTGGCTTCCCCTCGACTCGAAGCCGATATCGCGCATAAATTGACAGCCGGTAACCGCCACCAGACCTACAGAACACACCGCCAACACATGCCACCTGAATCGTTTCATCATCCCCCACCTCCTAAAGTTTTGATGCGCCAACTCCAACAATTATCAACTCCTCCTTAATCTATATCGACATGTCAGCCCGAATCCTTTAGTGGATTTTTGCGCTTCGCAGGTGAATTCCTGGCGGATGCGGCCGGCTATCTGAGCAGCAGACCCGGGTTGGCGCCTGACGCTCGAGCGACCGGCGAAAAGACTATATCTGTCGGCGCAGGGTTAAGTTACGCAGCAGCGTTACCGCAGGTAGAAATGCCTACGAAACTCGCAGCATCAACGGCGGTCCCCCCGTTCAGGCAGCGGAAGCCCGAGGTCATCCATGATAACTTGGAGGTCCTCCCAGGTCTTAGGCTTTTCGGCGGGCGCCCGGAGCAAATAGGCCGGGTGATAGGTGGGCATTATCTTGGTGCCACGCCAGTCGAGGAATTTCCCGCGCATTCCTCCAATGGACGCCCGCGGGTCACGGAGCAGGCCCTTGAGGGCGGTGGCGCCGAGGGCGCACACGATTTCCGGCTGTATGATGTCTATCTGCTGCAGGATGTATGGCAGGCAAATCGCCATTTCTGCCAGTGTTGGCGTCCTGTTCTCCGGCGGGCGGCACTTGAGGATGTTGCCGATAAAAACCTGGTCCCGCTCCAGCCCCATGGCCTTAATCATCCGGGTGAGCAGTTTGCCTGCACGCCCGACGAACGGCTCGCCTTGCCGGTCTTCCTCGCGGCCGGGGGCTTCGCCGACGAATATCAGTCGGGCGTCTGACCTTCCTGCCCCGAAAACCAGTTTGTTGCGATTCGCACCCAGCGCACACTGATGGCAATCCGCCATCGACCGGCGCAGTTCCTCGAGCCTACGGCGCTTCTCAGGGTCCTCACCCGTGGGATGCGCACCGGGCCTCGGTTCGGGCCGTGCACGGGCGGGCCGGGCGGCCTCCGAGCGATATACGTCGGCACCGAAACCACGCTCCAGTTCGACTCGGGCCTCTACCTCGGCTATGAGCTTTTCGCGCTCCTCAGTCTGGTCGTTCGCTCCGCTCATCTGCCACCTCCTCCAGCAGTTTCTCCGCCTTGTCCCTGCTGCCTCGGTTTTCAGCTTCCTCCACCCTCAGCAGCTCAGCCCCGTGCCGGCCCCACCACCTGTTCCAGGCTTTCGGAAGAACCCCCAGGTCCTGCCCGGTCAGTTGCTTCAATGCCTCTTCTGCAACGCGGTTGAAGTAATACTCATCTGCGTCGTCCGGCGTCGATTTGCGTCGATCGTTGCCCATTAGGATCGAGTAGTTTTCGACCCCGACGGGGTATAGCCCGATGCTCGACCGGCGTATGCCGAGTTGCTTGATGCCGCCGGTGTGGTCTTGGTCTTCGGAGTTCGGCTCCATCTCTATACTCGGATAGAGTATTTGAATGAGGAACGGGACCGACCGGAGATCGCCGGCCGCCTTCAACGCCAGCGCGATGCGGTGATAAAGGCGCTCTGCTGCTTTCTGTTCTGAGCGGGTGGTCAGCGTTTGGAGTTTCAGCCCTGCGATGGTTTGATACAGTTGCTCGCAGGCGGCCCCCTTGTCCAGGCGGAGCGCCGCCTCCAGGCCCGCTTCCCGCACCGATTCGTCCCGGGCGAACAAGGTCCGTCGGACCAGGCGGGGGACGGCGTCGTGGTGATTCATTTTCGCCAGCGAGGCGCACGCCGCCCGCCGCACGGCGGCGACATCGTGGTCGAGCAGCTCCATAATCTTCCACCCCACGGAGCGCTGGTCGAAGTTAGCAAGGCGTTCTTCCCATTCCTTATATTTTGATCTCGGCGCGGATCGAATCTCATACACAATAGTATTAATGGTACGAATGAGGCGTTTGTTCTTGTTTTTCTGTTCCACCCTTTCCGCCTCTGATTTTGTGACCCACCGACCGTTGACCAGCACCATCCCCTTGGCTCGCATCGCCGCATCGCGCTTCATCCAGCCTTCATCTGTTTTCACATATCCGAGTTCGCGGCGGGCGCGCTCGTGGTCAGGGTCGGCCTTGATGGTGGCGGTGAGTTCGGCGGCCATTTCGTCCTTCAGACTGTGGTCACGGCACCACGTCGCCAGCGCATAGTGCGCCTCTGCATCGTCCGGCTCCACCTTGCCCGCCATGATGTGGTATATGTCACGCGGGGTCTCACGCTTCTCTATCGCCAGGATGTCCTTAACGTCGATGGTTGTAACGATGCCGCTGACGGTGCGGAATTTGACGTGCTCGGCTGATTTTTCGATGACCTTCCCCTCCAGAGTCCCGGTCTTCAGGTGCAGCACGTCTGCGCCCGACACGGCCGGGACGAGCAGCGCACAGCACACCCAGGCCACGCTCAACGGGAGGGAGGTCTTCATCATTTCAGATTATACAACACGCCCGTTACGCTGACAACGGCCTGGTCCATTGACGCGTGCGAGAAGTCAGCATATATTCAGCGTGGAAGATATAAGTATTTCAAAAGTTGGGCGGCGCTTTTCGTGCCGGACTTGCGAGTGTGATACAGATGAGAAGTCTTCGGCGCCACGTCCTGATAGCATCGAGCGCAGCAGCATGTGCCGCGGCTCTGGTGGCTACAGTCATTTTTTGTACGCCCGGCGCTGCCAGGGCCGCTGACAAGGCCAAGCCTTCGCCAGCACCCACGTTTGACATCGCCAGAGCGGCGAAGGTGTTGTTCCGGGGGCCTGTGGTCCAGCGGGTCACCTCGGACGGTGTTACGATTATGGGAAAGCCGGTCGAGGCCCTGATCGACGAAAAGATAACGGTGACCGTAACCCCGGAGGATGCGAAGCCGGGCGCCTGTCGTGCTGATGCTCCGACCGAGAAATTGGGATGGACGATAGGAGGTAAGAAACGTGGAAACCCTGAAAAATTGTAGAGTGTGCGGGAAGCCGGTTGCGGTGAGTGCTGGCGCGTGTCCTCACTGCGGTGCCAAAGACCCGTCGCTCCCCAGCGGGACCAGAGCCATAATCGGCGGCGCCGCGGTGTTCGTGGTGGTCCTTCTCTCTGCGCTGTTGTTCGTCTTTGTGGTCAAAAGTTGCGGGCTTCTCCCGGACTAAACATAGGAAGCACCGCGGAATGATGAACGTCAAACAGGTGTTAGGTATAGGCGCTCACCCTGATGATGTGGAGCTGGGCGCTGGTGCGCTGCTCTCACTCCTTCACAGCCAAGGCAGCGAGATAACGCTCTTGGTAGTTAGTAAGGGCGAGCTCGGCGCACCAGGCACAAAGGATGAAGCGCTGACTACGCGAGTCGCTGAGCAGCAAGCAGCTGCAGACAGTCTGCGCGCGCGGCTGTTTTTCATGAATCAGAGGGATGGGTATATCCGGTTCGATGCGGACCTGGTGCAAAGCCTGGAGAGATTTGTCGAGGGAGACCCGCTGATTCTGCTGCCCAGTCCCGAAGGCGGTGAGTCCATCGGTCCCTATTACTTCACCACAGCTCTTGCGGCGGATGACCGTAAAACACCGTTCCGCTTCGCCGTCTATGGAGATACGCGCTCGTTTCCGGACCGCCACAAGCAAGTTGCCGACGCCATTCTCCGGAGCCGCCCTAGGTTCACCCTCGTGCTGGGCGATCTGGTCGCGACGGGAAGCGACCGAGCATCGTGGGACACCGAGTTCTTCAGGCCGGCGCGAGCAATGGGCGCATACGTCCCAATGCTCCCCTGTTACGGCAACCACGAGCAAAACACGCGGTATCTGACAAACCTTTTCGACCTGCCCGGGAACGGCCACTGGTTCACCTTCGACTACGGCTACGTCCGAATCATCACCCTTGACGTGGAACAACCGTACGGCCCCGGGAGTGAGCAGCGGAAGTGGCTGAAAAAGGAGCTTGCCAGAAAATGGAAGGGGTGGCTGTTTTGCCAGTTTCACGAGCCACCCTACGGCACGTGTTTCTGGCGCGGGCCGAACAGAGCCGTGGCCATGCACCTGGTCCCACTGTTCCTCGAGCACGGCGTCGATGCTATCTTTTGCGCGCACGACCACTACTACATGCGCTCCAAGCCCATTGCCCTGGAGGAAGGGCAAAGGGGCACGGTGCAGTTCATTTCGGCCGGCGGCGGGGCGCCGCTCGATCCGTTTGAGGACGCCCCGCACGTAGCAGCGCAGAAGGCGGCGTTCCATCACATCGTGCTGGACGTGAGCCCTGAGCAACTTACGGGGAAGGCCATCACCCCGGACGGCAAGGTCATCGACACCTTCGTGATGAAGAAACACGGCGAACAGCCGGAGCTAATCATCGCGCCCAAGGGTCGGCATGGGGACTGGCGGAAGGCTCAGGGGCGCCGACCCCGGTAGGATGCTATCTTAGAACCGCGCCACTCCCATTCTCTCCCCATGCGGCGGAATCCCGTTCTCACCCGTTGTCATCAGTGAAATCAGCGGCCTTGACCGGACGATTGCGGGCGTAGTCTTTCCCGTTCAGCAGTATCGCCTCCTCAGGACAATAGGAAGCGCAGCGCATGCAGGCGATACACTCAGAAGAGAACTCAGGGCGGCCGTCACGCAGCGAGATGGCACCCACCGGGCAGAGCTCCTCGCCCAAGCCGCAGGAGTCGCACTTCTCGTGGTCCACCGAGAGCCGAAAGAACTTCCGCACCAGCCCCAGGCGCCCGTAGCACAGGCGGCAGCTCGCGAGAAACAGCCATTCCCACGGCAAACACCGCCGCCAGTTGCTGCGGCCGTCCACGATGTCGTCGGTAAAGGCCCGGGCCTTCGTCATCCCCGCCTCGACCTTCCTCGCGGTCTTGTCGGGGTCTGCCTTTTTGCGGAGGAAGTTACCCGGCATGCGGACTTCAATCGCGCCCAGCGGGGTGTAGCCTTTCCTTTCGAGGCGACTCCGCATCGGGCCGACGATGCCGCCGGAATGGAGCATCAGCGTGTCAATCAGGAACACGCCGGTGCCGTCAGTGTCCGGCAGGCCCCGGACGAAACGCCAGACCGGGGGGTACGTGCTCTGCGCCGCGACGGGACACGCGATGCCGATGGTGTGCGACGCATCGACGTCCGCGGGGTCGCAGTCTTCCATTTGCTGGAGCCTCGCCATCACGCCACGCTGGGCGAACCGGTCGCCCATGGCCCGCGCCACCAGGAGTGTGTTCCCTGTGCCGGAGAACCAATAAATGTCCACCACCTCCGGCTTATGATTCATCGGAGCCATTCAACATGTCCTCCCAACTTCTTTTGAGAAACAATAATAACGGGGCTCAACAGCTCAGATCCTGCCGCTGCGGGGCTCATGGGTGCTTCGCCTTTTTGTTTCGTCGGGCACTGATTTTTCCGGTCACATTCCGCCTGGCAGGTTGAGCATCCTTGACGGCCTCAATTCGGTCGCGCAGTTCGGCGGCCCGCTCGAAGTTGAGTTCCTTGGCGGCGTCGAGCATTTCTTCTTCAAGTTCGCGGACTTGCTCGGCGGTGATGTATTCAGCCTCAGACTCGCGTACCACCCCGCGTGCCACCTTGCTGGCGGCGACCTGCTTCGCGATGCCCTGTCGTATCTCCTTCCTGATGGTCTGCGGGGTAATGCCGTGGGTGCGGTTGTATTCGATTTGGATACTGCGGCGTCGGTCTGTCTCATCGACGGCGCGTTTCATTGAACCGGTGAGTTCGTCGGCGTAAAGGATGACCGTTGCGTTGACGTTGCGGGCCGACCGCCCGATGGTCTGGATGAGCGAGGTCTGCGACCGGAGGAAGCCCTCCTTGTCGGCATCGAGGATAGCGACCAGCGAGACTTCGGGCAGGTCGAGCCCCTCGCGAAGCAGGTTGACGCCGACGACGACGTCGAACTTCCCCGCGCGGAGGTGGCGGAGTATTTCAATCCGCTCCAGCGTGTCAATCTCGGAGTGGAGGTAGCAGCAGCTTATCCCTTCGCCCAGTATGTAGTCGCTGAGGTCTTCGGCCATGCGCTTGGTAAGGGTGGTGACGAGCACACGGTCGCCGGCCTCGGTTCGGCCCTTGATCTCGCCGATGAGGTCGTTCACCTGCCCCTCTGCGGGCTTCAGAATGATTTCCGGATCGACCAGTCCGGTGGGCCGGATAACCTGTTCGACCACTTCGCCGCCGGTTTTTTCGAGCTCGTATTCCTTCGGGGTAGCGGAGACGAAAAGTGCGCGGTCGAGTTCCGCCTCCCATTCGTTGAATCGCATCGGGCGGTTATCGAGGGCCGACGGCAGGCGGAAGCCGTGCTCGACGAGGGTGGTTTTGCGGGCGCGGTCACCTTCGTGCATGCCGCCGATCTGCGGGACGGTCACGTGCGATTCGTCCACAATACAGAGAAACTCACGTGGAAAATAATCGAGTAGGGTGTAGGGACGCTGGCCTGCGGCACGGCCGCTGAGGTGCCGCGAGTAATTCTCGATACCCGGGCAATAGCCGATCTCCTGCATCAGTTCCATATCGTATCGGGTGCGTGTCTCGATCCGCTCGGCCTCCAGGAACTTGCCCTGCTCGCGGAAGAACTTGATGCGCTGTTCGAGCTCCGCCTCTATGCGCTCAAGCGCCGGGCTGATGCGGTCGTCAGGCATCACGAAGTGTTTCGCTGGATAGATGGTGGCTTGTTCCTGGTGCGATATCACGTTTCCGGTGAGCGGATCGACGTAGGCGATTTTTTCCACCGTGTCGCCAAAAAAGTCCACGCGGAGCGCCACTTCCTCATACGCCGGCAGGATTTCAACCACGTCGCCGCGCGGGCGGAACGTGGCGCGGCGGAGTTCATAGTCGCTCCGGTCGTATTGGATGTCCACCAATTTGCGGAGCAGTTTATCACGGTCAACAGAATCACCGACGGCAACGTCAACCATCATCTCCTTGTAGTCCTCCGGGGAGCCGAGTCCGTAGATGCACGAGACGCTGGCCACGACGATGACGTCACGGCGCGACATCAGTGCGCTGGTGGTGGAGAGGCGGAGCCGGTCGATGTCCTCGTTGATTGATGCGTCCTTCGCAATATAGATGTCCTGCGCCGGGATATACGCTTCCGGCTGGTAGTAGTCATAGTAACTGACGAAGTATTCGACAGCATTATGGGGGAAGAACTCGCGGAACTCCCCGTAGAGTTGCGCGGCGAGGGTTTTGTTGTGCGATATGACCAGCGTCGGCAGGCCCAGACGCGCAATGACGTGAGCCACGGTGAACGTCTTGCCCGAGCCTGTCACGCCCAGGAGGGTCTGGGTGTTTTTGCCATCATCGAGGAAACCGCTGACCAGCGCCTCGATTGCCTGGGGCTGGTCTCCTGCGGGTTGCATGTTTGTGATTAGTTGAAATTCGGGCTTCATCGGCCGCTGTTCGCCTGCGAGGTGGAACGACCCATTCGCATTATATCCACCGGTGCGAATGGCTGCAACCGGGCTACGGCGCCGCCAAGCTACCGTGTATTTAGTGCCCATCCCAAAACTGTGCTACGAAACGGACGCGCCTTTTTGGATAGTGTATTACTGTATGGAACCGGTGGGCTGCGTTGTCGTTGTTGGTTCAGTCGCCGCCGGAGCTTTCGAACTGCGCCTTGAAGAGCCGGGCGTATGCGCCGCCCCGCTGAATGAGTTCGGCGTGGGTGCCCTGTTGGACAATCCGTCCGTTTTCTAGCACCAGAATCCTGTCGGCGTTAATCACGGTGGACAGCCGGTGCGCCACGACCAGGACGGTCCTGGGGCCGGAGGTCATTAGTCTTTCGAGTGCATCGTAGAATGCTTTTTCAGATTCGGCGTCGAGTGCGGAGGTGGCTTCGTCGAGCAGTAGAATCCTCGCTTGCTTGAGCACGGCGCGGGCTGTGGCGACCCGCTCGCCCTGGCCGCCGGAGAGGGTCTGGCCGCGGTCGCCCACGACGGTATCGTATCCGTCGGGCAATCTCGCTATGAAGTCATGGATGTTGGCAGTGCGGGCGGCAGCAATCACCTCCTCGTCGGTGGC
Organism: Candidatus Brocadiia bacterium; assembly: GCA_030605345.1. Taxonomy (GTDB): domain Bacteria; phylum Planctomycetota; class PUPC01; order PUPC01; family PUPC01; genus JAUWIN01. The sequence goes on along the minus strand of JAUWIN010000020.1, from coordinate 20,471 downwards.
GTCGAGCGAGCCGTAGCGGATGTTGTCCTTCAGAGTGGTGGCGAAAAGGAACGGCTCCTGCGGCACCATGCCCACGTTTTGGATGTATGAGTCGAACGCGAAATCCTCTATGTTGACGCCGCCGACGGTGATGCGCCCGGAGCGGCACCTGTAGAGGCGGGCCAGCAGGTCGAGGATGGTTGTCTTCCCGCCCCCTGAAAGCCCCACCAAGGCCGTCACCTTGCCTGCCGCGGCGGTAAAGGATACGTCCTCGAGCACGTGTTCGTCTCCGTAGCCGAAACAGACGCCGTCGAACGATATGGACGGCTCGAGCTCCTGCATCTGAACACCTGAGCGGTTTTTCCGTGGCTCCATCGAGTCGATGTAGTCGAATATGCGGTTGCTTCCGGCCAGCGACTCGTTGACCTTGTTGTAGTTTTTCGCCAGCCGCTTGAGCGAGGTGAACATGGCCTGTGCCGCCGCCAGGAACAAGACCAGCGAGCCCGTCGTGAGCCCCCAGACTTTATTGTGGACGGCCATGGTCCCCAGGAAGACGGCGACGGCGACCGCCAGGCCCGTAAACAGCGTGACCGCGCTCACCCCCAAGGTCTTGCTTCGGACCACCCGCATTCCTTTTCGGAACAGGTTGGTGGTTTCGTCTCGGAACCGGTCCGATTCGTGGTCCTCCCGGCCGAACATCTTGATGGTCTTGAACCCGGTGAGCATCTGTATTTTGGTCTGCGTAAGCCTGGCGTGGAAGTTCTGCCGCTTGGTCGCCTGCTTGTGGACCGTCCTCCCCAGCCTGAGCAGCGGATATACCACCAGCACCAGTACGATTATGGCGAAAAGTGTCAGTTGCCAGCAGGCGATAAAAGCGATAACCGTAGCGCCCAGGATCAAAAAAGGGTCCATTACAATTTGGTTGAAGAATACGTAAACCATCCCCATCGTGACGTTGACGTCGTCTTCCATTCGCTGGAGGATGTCGCCCACTTTCCACCGGTGGAAGAAAGTCATCTCCTGGTTGACGGTTTCGTCGAACAGCTTCCTCCAAATAGCCATGACCACTTTGTACTGTAGATAGTTGGCCAAATATTCTTTGAGCGCGCGCCCTGCGGCTGTACCCAGAGCAGCCAGCACCAGCGTCACCGATATCAGCCACAGTTGAGGCCAGAACTCCTCGCCCCTGGGCAGTACGTCGTCCACAAGCGGCTTGATCACGAACAGCCTCCCCTGTCGGCAGGCGGCGTACAAGACCGTTCCCCCTACCATCAGGATCCCGGCCCAGTAATGAGGGATGGCATACGACAGCAGTCTCAGAATGGAGCCGAGCTGCTTCTTACGACCTGTGAGACCTCTGGCGTAGGCTTCTGCTTTTTTCTGCAACGCCGCAGCGTCCAAAATCTGCTCCTTCGCGCCGTTCTTGTGTCGTCTGGCCGAACCCGGTCGGGGAAAACCCTGACAAGATTTGTTAAATCACTGAAACACTGCGCAAAGATTTTAGCCCCCCGCCGGCAATTGTGTCAAGGTCAGCGGCCCGACGCTGACACTATTGACACCGGGCGCGGGGCACCGTAGCCTGGCCCGCGCGAGCCGCCGCGTGAAACTCTCAACCGAATAGGGGACATCGTGGAGGCCACTGCGGAACTATGCCCGAATTGCCCGACATCGAGGCATTCAGGAGGTATTTCGACTCGACCGCCCTGCACCAGAAGATTCAAAAAACGAAGGTGGGCGACGTGCGGATTCTGGAAGGCGTCAGCCCCCGAAAACTGCACCGGGCGCTGAACGGCCAGTCATTCCAGTCCACCTGGCGCCACGGGAAGCTGCTTTTCGTCGAATTGGCCAACCGTGCCTGGCTGGTGCTGCATTTCGGCATGACCGGGCAGTTGAAATATTTCCGGAGCGCCGAGCAGCAGCCGTCTCACACCCGCCTGCTGGTTCAGTTCACGAATGGATTTCAACTCGCCTACGAATGCCAGAGGATGTTGGGAGCAATCTCGCTGACGCAGGCCCCGGACCACTTCATACGACGCAAGCGGCTCGGGCCGGACGCGCTGGAACTGGACCGGGCGCGTTTCCGCCAGTTATTTTGGCGCAGACGTGGCAGGATCAAGCCAGCGCTGATGAACCAACACACCATCGCCGGCCTGGGCAACATCTATACCGACGAAGTCCTTTTTCAGGCGGGCATACACCCCACCATGCCCGTCAGGCGCCTGAATGACGCGCAACTCAGCAGGTTGTTTAGCGGCATAAGACGGGTCCTGAGCACATCCATCCGGCACGGCTCCGACGCCCGCGACCTCCCCGCTTCCTACCTGATTCATCACCGCAGTGAAGGGGACAGCTGCCCCCGATGCGGCGCTGCAATAAGACGCACCAGGCTGAACCAGCGCGGTACATATTTCTGCGGGCGCTGCCAGCGCCTGTAGTGCCGTGCACACCCCGCCGAACGCACCGCGGCCCGCTTTCAATATCCGAGGACGTAGCGCCTCAGGTCGGCTGCGTTGGACACGGCGTAGCCGTTCGCGTCGTTGTTGAAGTAAGCAAAGACGTCCAGCCCGTCGGCCAGGTGCCGCTTGACGCGCCTTGCGGCGGCGGTCAGGGCCTGCGGGGTGTAGTTGCCGCCGTCACTGCCGCCGTGGAACCGGAGGTAAACCCAGTCGGCGGTCACCACCCGCGGGTGGTTTGGGATGAGGTCGTGGACACACAGCGCGGCGTTGTGCTTTCGGAGCAGCTCATAGACCGTCTCGCACAGCCAACTGGGGTCGCGGAACTCCACCGCCCAGCAGTGGTCCGCAGGTGCAGCGTCCAGAAAGGCGCCGAGGCGGCCGGGGTCTGCCCGCCAGTTGGGCCGCAGTTGCACCAGGATTGGCCCCAGCAGTTGCCCCAGGCGGTCGGCGCGCTCCAGAAACATGCCAATGGATGCCTCCGGGTCCTTCAGCCGCTTCAGGTGTGTGCCGTAGCGGCTGAACTTCAACACGTAGCAAAACCCCTCCGGCGCCCGCTCCCGCCACGAGTCAAACGTCTCCGCCTTTGGCAGGTTATAGAACGTGTTGTTGATTTCCACGGTGTCGAACTGTCGGGCGTAGTGTTCAAACCACTGTTTCTTTGGCACGTCCTTGGGGTAAAACACGCCAGACCAGTGGCGATACTGGTAGCCGGAGGTCCCGATTCTGAATGTCGCGGGTTTGGCGATTCTGCTCATACAGGGCCTCCCGCAACTTGCGTCTGCGCTCCCCGCCGGCTTTTTTTCTTCAGTCGTCAGGGGCGTCTGATATCAGCGAGAGCACGTCCGAAACGTCGGCGGTGGCGAGGCAGATGGAAGAATCCGCGGCGCCGTAATACACCCACAGTTTGTCGCCTCGAACAAAGCCTCCGCAAGCGAACACTACGTTCGGCGCGTCACCCGTCCTCTCGTAGTCCATCCGGGGGCTCAGCAGCCACCGGCGTGTCCGGCCCAACAGCTGGTGGGGCCTCTCGAGGTCCAGCAGCGCGGCGCCCATGCGATATATTGGGCCGCCTGCGACTTCCTTGACGCCGTGATACACCACCAGCCAGCCCTGCGGCGTTTCTATCGGCGGGATGCCCGCCCCCACCCGCACGGCGTCCCACCACGGCGCTCCGCGCGCCGGGATGACCACGCTGTATCTTCCCCAGAACACAAGGTCGGGAGAGTATGATATCCAGACACTTCCACCGCCGTCCCTCGGCCGGTGAAGGAGTGCGTAGTGCCCGTCGAACTTCCGCGGAAACAACGCCGCGTTCTTGTTGTCGGGCGGCGCTACCATGCCGATTCGTTCCACGGTCTTGAAATCCTTTGTAGTGGCGAGCGCCACCCCGGCACCCTGCTCGGAGTAGGCGGTGTACGCAAGGCCCCAGGCCTGGAGGTCCTCCATCCAGGTGATGCGGCAGTCCTCCACCCCGTTCGACTCGTATGGCACGTTCTGACTCGGGTGCAGAAGCGCTCGGTCGTCGAACCGCCAGCCGCCGACCCCGGCGCTGCTGCGGGCCACGATGAGGTGTGAACGCCCCGAGGAGCTCTCCACCCGTATCAGCAGGAGGACTTCATCTTCCAGGTCCGCCGCCGCGGCATTGAACACAGCATTGGCCTGATAAGGGAGGTGCTTCGCCTGGATCAGCGGATTATGGTCGCTCCGCACAAATACCTCGTCCTTGGGCTCGTACATTGTTCTATCTCCTTCAAGTCAGTATTGGTGACTGCCGTCGTTCAACCGATTGCTTTCGTATCACGGCATTTCTGAGATGAGTTGTGCGTATAGCCGCTCCGTGTCTTCGCCGCGGCACAGTTCTGTGCCGGGGGTCATCACCGCGGCCGACCCGGCGGCTACACCGAACCGCACGGCACGCCGCAGGGACTCGCCCCGCTCCAGCGCCAGGACGATTCCGGCGATCATGCTGTCGCCGGCGCCCACCTTACTCTGTATCGACACCGTCGGCGCCCGCACCCGCTCGCATCCTTCCCTGGATACCAGCAGGGCGCCGCCCGCTCCGAGAGACACCACCAGCACCTCGGTCTGCCCCGCCTCGACCACCTGCGTCGCCAGTTGCTCCATGTCAGAGTCGTCCTTGACCTCATCCTGCACCAGTTCGCCGAATTCGCGGAGGTTAGGCGCCAGCAGGTAGAGGCCGTGCCCCGCCGCCAGGCGCAGCGCTTCTCCCGACGCATCCACGACCAGCTTGCTGCCGAGCTCCGCAGCCACCGCCGCCACCCGGGCGTAGAAATCGTCCGGAACCCCCGCTGGCAGGCTGCCGCTGGCAACAATGTAGTCCGGCCTCGGCTTCATCTTCTCGAGTTCATTCAGACATTCCTGCCACTCCGCCTCCTTCAGCCTCGGCCCCGGCATGCCGAACCGGAACTGCTGGCCGCTCAATTCTTCCCGGACCGTCAGGTTCTCACGAGTCCACCCCTCCACCGGGACCGGATGATGCTCTATGCCTTCCCGGTCGAGCAGGGTCTGGAGCATCTGTCCGGCGGCGCTTCCGGACGGGTAGAGCGCCACCGCGGGCGGCGCCGATTCTCCTGCAAGTTTGCGGATGGCACGGGAGACATTGATGCCGCCGCCGCCCGGCTGATAGGCGGGCGCTTTGCAGCGCAGTTTTCGCTCGCCCACAACGCTTTCGACCACCGCGCTCTTGTCGATTGCCGGGTTCATCGTCAGGGTCACTATCCCCTGCATCGTCGTGCCTCCATCGTTGCGAGCGTTCGGAGTATCCGTCATCACTTCCACCGGCGGAATTATGCTACTTACCGCGAGACTTGTCCAGCGCCGTGTCGCTGCGCCGACATAGCGATTGAGGTTTTGCGGGATCTAAAAAACATGCCCTCGCTGGTGGTGCCGCGGTCTAAGGGGGTCACAAGTCTCCCACGCGCCGGCCACCAGCTCCATTTGCCGCCCTGGTGCTTAGTGCCTGGCACCGAGCGGGGATATAACCGACGGAGGGGTAGTGAGTTCTGACGGCGAGATTCATTTCGAATAGTGTTCCCGTGGCACCCACCCGCCTGCCGGTGCGGTTACCATACGAGGGCACATGCCGTGTACTCATTCTGTGCACAGGTGCACCCACGTGCGCGCCGAGCAAAACAAGGTTATCGAAAAAGCGGGGGACCGCTGTTCGTGGGGTCTCCCTTTGGGCGTTTTCGAATCGTCGCGCCGTGAACATACCAGTAAGCTGGACATGCTAATTTGCAGAACATTTGCGACTTGACTTACCGGGAAGCCACGACGGCAACGAACGCCCCACACAAAACACTCTTGGAACCAATAGGTTTGCCACTTCCATCGGTCGTGTCGCGTTGGTAGCTAAGCGGTCCCGACGTCCTTCGGAACCATTATTGCCTCTCGTACTTGATTCCAAGGCCGCGCGCGTGGTAGGATTTTAAAATACGTCCTCAATAGTGGACAACGCGAGGCACAGGAAAAAACGGTTGCAGCTCCCCTGGAGGATAACCAAGATGGAGAAAGAATTCAGTAATGACTCTGCAAGACAATGCTCCAACGAATTGGTGAACCATCACAGAGTGCTGCTCGAGGCTATGCGTGCGAGAGAGGGCGAGATACTGAAGTTCTTGGGTTTCATGTTGCCCGCAATCGGTGGCTTTGCGTGGCTGCTGACAAGGACGCCCGATAATGTATCCCTAGTTGGTGCGACCGTTGGCGTTCTCTGTGTGCAATTTGTGCTGTGGTGGGGAGGGCGGTATGCCCTGGCTCTCAGCTACAACTACCGTTGCCTTCAAGCCCAGATAAAGAAGTTCGAGATATGCATGGGCACAGACAAAGCAATGCTGAACGAATGGCAGGGAGTGCCAACACCGATCCATAACGACGCGGAGTTCCCGCCGGAGATTTTCAAGACTCAGCTAACGGCCTTTTTTGTTGGGCAGGCGCTCGTTAGTGTCGGCGGCATCATCTTCATTGTGTCTGCGTCCCCCCTCATCTGCAAGCAAGCCGGTTCCCTGTACGAGTGTCCCCTTTTGGGCACCGTCACCCTAGCTGGCGCGGCTGTCATTTTCGTCGGCGAACTGTTCTGGCGCCGTCATCAGCTATGGCACAAGCACCGGGACCTTCTGGACGCCGAGCGTAGCGACAGAGGGTGACAAAGGGCCGAGACAATGCTGGTGAATCCGCCTGAGGACCAGCAATTGCACCGCGCGCCTCTGGCCTCTACGATACTAAGTTCGGGAACGTTCCCGCGGTATGGCCGTTGGGTGGGAGCCGAACGTGTTCCGCAGAACAGTTCTAGCTGGTAACACCTGATCTCTTGTGGAGAAAAGGTGATGGGGTCATCTGAGCACGAGAGCGCGCCTTTTCGACGTCGTAACGTTCTGCAAGGGATTCAGCAGTTCATCAGCGAAGGTGGCGATCCGAACGCCGTGTTCGACCACGGCGAGACGCTGTTGCATGCCACTGCAACAACCGGCTCGGCTGAAGCGGTGGCGTTGCTTCTTAGTCATGGGGCAGAGGCGAACGCTCGGGACGCAGGGGGTAAAACACCATTGCACCGTTTGATACCGTTCCTGACCGGGCAGATGCGGATGCCGTTCGTCGATGAGGAAGGGGCAGAGCGTGTCGTCCCGTTTAGGGCCTACAAGGTGGTCTTTAATGTACTCGTGGCAAATGGCGCGGATTTGAACCTGGGAGACGAGTGTGGTGACACGCCTCTTCATGAGGCGGCGCGGGCCTGTTGCCTCGACGTTGTTCAGTTGACCATCACCCACGGCGCGAACGTGAACGTGAAGAACGACGCAGGCCGGACACCTCTGCATTACGTCTCGTCTTATGATATTGAGCGAGACCTCGCTCTATCGGGAATTGTCATCGAGGAAGACTCGGACGCTGCAGCAACTCGTATCGCCATTCTCGAACTGCTCATCGCCAACGGAGCGAATGTGAACATGAGGGACAGCAATGGCGACACGCCTTTGGGGGTGGCAACTGTTTCAGAGGTGATAAGTGTGCTCAAGAAGCATGGGGCAATTGCCGCCGGCTGAATGTGCTTCTGAGTCAAACCTTTACCAGCCGTGGGCACATGCCGTGTACTCATTATGGGTACAAGTGCTTCGCCGCCCCATGCACCGAGCAAGACAAGGAGACCGGGAAAGCGGGGTAGCTGTTCCGGTTCTGCTGCCAAGCCTAGTGTTTCCCGGTGCAATTCGGTTGCCGAGGGCGGTCAAAACCAAGAATTGAGTGACCCTGACTCCGGCCCGAGGCTTTGCCGTCCTCTTGGTCTTCTCCCCCATAGACTTTGCTGTGCGGGGCGTCTGGAGAGAGACTAGGGCGTCGCGGTCCGCAAGACAACGTCTCCTGGCGGATTCGGTGAGTTCACACCTCCGTTTCTTTCGGTGGCCCTATTCAACCTTTGTCGCGCCGTCGTCAGCCAGCTCCGCCAAGGCACCGATCCGCCTTCGGCGGACAGCGGCCGGATAGCATTGGCGCGTCGGCGAGCGCGTTGCCTTCGGAGCGCCAGGACCCCGCCAAGAATCTCGATCCCTGTTCGGGGGTTCGGTCAGAAGGCGCGGTGCTCCGGATTAAAACTTTCGCATGGGGTCTCGCACCTTTATCATTGTTTGCTGGACGGTATTGAGGCAGATGAATTGCGGCCTATATTGTGTTACATCCTGATTGTCGCGGCTGCGGCTTTCATCGCGATGTTTTTCGTGTCGCAGCACAGCAGGCAGGTGCAGATTGGTTACGAACTCACCCGGCTCAGGCGTGAGCGAGACACGCTCCGGGAGCTAGGGCGAAAACTCGAGTTCGAAATATCAAAGGCGGGCGCCCACGATGCGCTGACCGAGACGGCGCGCAAACTGGGGCTCGACCTGCGGCCGCCCGCCTCCGGAAGAGGGCCAGACTAGAGGACAATGCCCCAATGCGGCGATGGCGGGGACCTGTTGCGAAATATCTCCTCTACGCCATATTTGCGGTGTGTGTGTTTGATCGGGCGCTGGCGTCGCAGGCGGAGACCGGCCGACTGCTGCGGGAGTGCCGCACCATCCGCGCGGAAATCGGGCGCATCCGCCGACAAAGCGCCGCACGCGAGATAATCCGCAAGGCGCTCAACACTGCCGCGTTTTACGTCGAGCGGCTGCTGCGCGACCGTTACGGCTACCGCCGACCGGGTGAGGAACAACGCACAACCGGGATTCTGGCGCGCTCAACACAGAGGTGAGTGTTCGCCTGCCTCCGGCGAACAAATTGGCACTGGCAGTTCGGCATCCTCAGGTCAGGCGCCGGTCAGTGGCAACTGGTAAGGAGCTCCCCCATCCGATCGAGCCCATCGCGAATTCTGTCGGCCGAGGTGGCGTATGACAGGCGGAGGTGGTTGTCGCTGCCGAATGCGACGCCGGGGACCACCGCAACGTGGGCCTGGTTGAGGAGGACCGCCGCCATGTCGAGCGACCCGCCGATGCGGTTTCCGGCGACCTCGCGGCCGATGCAGTCGGCGATGTTGGCGAACGCGTAGAACGCTCCTTTCGGCGTACGGCAGGCTATCCGCGGGAGCGCGTTGAGCCGGTCGCCCATTATGCGGCGGCGTTTGTCGAACTCCGCCCGCATCTCCGCCACAGGTTCCTGGCTGCCGGTGAGCGCCGCGGTTGCGCCTTTCTGCACGAAAGACGTCGGCCCGGAGGTGCTGTGGCTCTGAATCTTGTTCACTGCCGAAATGACCTCCGAAGGCCCGGCCAGATAGCCGATCCGCCAGCCGGTCATGGCGTAAGACTTCGACAGGCCGTTGCAGACCACCACCAGTTCCCTCATCTCCGGGCCGAACGACGCGATGCTGCGCTGCTCCACGCCGTCATACACAAGTTGCTCGTAGATTTCGTCGGAGACAACCCGGACGCCGTGGCTGGCGATGACCTCCGCCAGCGCCGCCAGGGCCTCGGGGCTATAGACCGCACCGGTTGGGTTGTTGGGGCTGTTGAGGATAATCAGTTTAGTGTTTTTGTTGATTGCCGCGTCCAGTTGCGCTGGGGTGAGTTTGAAATCGTTCCCCTCCACCGCATCCACGATGGCCGGCTTGCCCCCCGCCAGCCGGACCATCTCTGGATAACTGACCCAGTAGGGGGCGGGAACGATTACCTCGTCGCCGGGGTCGATCAGTGCCTGCATCAGCGCGTAAAGCGCGTTCTTCCCCCCCCCGGCCACGCTGATCTCGTCCGGAGAGTAAACCAGTTCGTTGTCACGCTTGAGCTTTTCGGAGATGGCCTGCCGCAGTTCAGGGATACCGGCCACCGGCAGCGGGTACTTGGTGAACCCGGCATTGAGCGCCTGAATAGCCGCGTGTTTGATGTGTTGTGGGGTATCGAAATCCGGCTCGCCGGCGCCGAAGTTCACCACGTCGATGCCTTGTGCTTTCATCGCCTTCGCCTTGGCCGTGACGGCCAGAGTCGGAGAAGATGAAACCCTCAGCGCCCGCTTCGCAATTCCCATAATGAACGCCCCGATGAGCCAGCCGCAATATAGCCGCGCGGGTGGCGAGTGTCAACCCGGCGGGCCCGATGCTCGCTCTCGACAAAGTTTCCGTGGTCCCCGTCAAGAATAAATACTGCGATTCATCGCCCGAATTCGAGGCGGGCAGCGAGGCTGTCGGGCAGCCCCGCCTTGCGGATCTTCGCCTGGGCGCTTTCTATGTCGTAGTCTGAGCGCCGGAGTTCGACCGTCCGGGCGGTGGAATCGTAGATGACATAACAGGCGCGGGGATCGTCGTCGCGCGGCTGGCCGACGCTGCCCACGTTGATGATGGCCTTCGAGACGTGCTGGAGCTCGATCTCGGTGCTCTGGGTGTAGGTGATGGACTCCCCGCCTTCGTTTTCCAGGAAGGCGATGGGGACGTGCGAATGGCCGAGGAACGCCACAGGCGCCGTCATGGCCTGGAGCGAGAGTTGCGCCGCGGACACTGTCTCGATGTATCCGAAGAGTTCCGGGCGATGGATGGTACCGTGGCCCAGGGTCAGGCCGTCAACCGAGGCGAGCGGTTTCAGTCCGTCGAGGTACTCGACATCTGCCGGGGATATGCGGTGGCGGGTCCATTCGACCGCCTGGCGGGCGTGGTAGTTGAAGTAACTCACGTCGAGCCGCCCTGTGGCCGCGTGGTCGTGGTTCCCGGCCACGCAGACGAAGTCCAGCTCGCGGGCGCGTCTGAGGCACTTGCCCGGCTCGGCTCCATATCCCACCAGGTCGCCCACGCACAGGTACCGCTGGACGTTTTCAGTCTCGAGGTCCTTCAGCACCGCTTTGAATGCGTCCCAGTTTGCGTGAATATCTCCGAGGACGGCGTATTTCATAGCTGCGTTCCTGCAAGGTGATACAGCGCAACGGTGGTGTCAGGCCACTTCCCGCCGGCGGAACATCAGGACGCCGATGGCCAGCACCAGCACGGTATATAGGAGACCATATAAAACACCATATAGGCAGCATCCGGCCGGAACTCGGACCAGTCCGACCGAGAGCGCCTCTGTCAGGTTGAAATTGCCGAAATTGGGCAGCAGAAAGCAGAGTGCAGCCGCCGGCCATCTGACGACCTCGAACAGCGCCCCCGCCACGCCGCCGCCCGTGTCCGCCGCCATTAGCATCTGGCCCAGGTCCCGCGAAAGGTTGCCCAGCACAAACACGGCGGTGCAAAAAAGGCCGTTGAACACCAGCGGCAGACGCGTCGATACGGCGACCGCCACCGCGGCGAGAACCATCACCTGCACAAATGCCAGGGCGAAAGCCTCGAGGAGAATGCGCGTCCCGGCCGACGCGAACGACAGCGCGTCGCTTACTATACTGGCCAGCCCGGGGCTTGCTTCGGCCCGGTCCTGCTTCACCGCCAGGGGCGCCCGCGCTACAAGCTGCGAGGATTGCCCGGTCGAGAGAAGCAGGAAGTCCCCGGCGGACTGGAGATAGTCCAGCCCCTTGCCCTGGCGCTGGCTCATCAGTCTGGAGTAGCTTGCGGCGACCTCCAGTGTCCCCTGGCCTGTCGTCAGCGCTGGCAGTTCCCGCACCGCCAGGCACGGGTTCGTCCGCGACTTCTCCACCTTCGACTCCGCCCACCAGATGGTGAAGAACGAGACTGCGACCAGCGCCACGAATGCCGCCGAGATCGCCATCATAATTCCGGCAAACTTGCCGAGCAGGACTTCATGGCGCCGCACCGGCTTCGCGAGCAGCGTCAGCACGGTTCGGTTTTCAATCTCTTCGGACAGTACCACCGATGCGGAGAACACGGCGATAACGATCCCGCAGACCAGGCTAGATGCCACCGACATCTGCCGGATGACGTTGTACCCGGTCTCCTCGTCGAAGTGGTAGAAATTGATAAACTGCGAGAGCGCGATGAGAACAGCCATCCCGGAGAGGATTATGATTGAGACCGGCTGACGTATCGCCTCTCGCCAGGTGGCAAGGGCGACCGTGAGCGTCCGCATATCTCCTCCACCACAAAAGCGGTTCGGACAGCGCCCAATTATAAGGTTCGGACGAAGGGGGATTATAATGAGCTGCCCCATTTCCACGCAAGCGAAAAAAAGTCGAATCCCCCGGATTAGATGGTAAAATATGTTTCACGTGAACCGCGACGCCGCAGAAGTTAGTACCAGAAGGTGCAGCCACAGGTGAAAAAAATCTTCGCTATTGCCAACCAGAAGGGCGGTGTGGGCAAGACCACCACCGCGGTGAACCTCGCCACGTGCCTTGCCGTCGCAGGGAGCCGATGCCTCTTAAACGACATCGACCCCCAGGGCAATGCTACGTCGGGTCTGGGCTCAGAGACGCGAGCAGAGGGCGGGGCCGACGGCGCTCTCAGCGCTCCAAACAGGCCGGACACCTGGATGGAAAAAACCCGGATCGAGAACCTCACCCTTGCCCCTGCGACGGATAAGTTAGGCTCCGCCGAACTCCTCCTCCGGCACGAGGTCAACAGATACCGCCAACTCCAGCGGGCCGTCGCAAACATCAGGGACAAGTTCGACTATGTGCTCATCGATTGCCCGCCGTCGTGCGGTCTGCTGCCGATGAACGCGTTGGTCGCCGCAGACGAGGTGATTATACCCGTCCAGTGCGAGTACTACGCGATGGAGGGCCTGGCGCAGATGCTCGACACGCTCGGCACAGCCCAAGCAGAACAGGGCGCAAACGTGGAAGTGGGAGGCTTCCTGTTCACCATGTTCGACCCGCACGTCCCCCTTGCCCGTGAGATTGTGGCTGATGTTCTAAAGCATTTCTTCGGCAAGACTTACACGACCCGCATCCCCCGCGACCCGGTGCTCGGCGAGGCGCCGAGCCACGGGCTGCCAGCCATCGAATACGCCCCAAGGTCAAGGGGCACGAACGCTTACGTCCAACTTACAAGGGAGATTGTCGATGCGAACTAGCAAACTTGGGACCTCTCTGGAGAGCCTTCTGGCGAAGCATAAACCTGCCAAAACAAGCGCCGCCGCAAAGCCGTCCGCGCCAGAGGACGAAATCCTGCACATCCCGGTCAGCGAAATCAAGCCAAACCCCTCCCAGCCGCGGTCTGACCTCGGCGAAGAGACCTTTCAGGGCCTGGTTCAGTCTGTCCGCCAGAACGGCGTCATCCAGCCGGTCATTGTGCGGCGGGCGGGCGAGGGCTTCGAACTAATCGCCGGCGAACGCCGATGGCGGGCCGCCAAGGCCGCCGGCCTCAGCTCCCTCCCGGCACAGGTCCGCGACGTGGACTCCGCCAGGGCCTTCGAGCTGTCAGTCATTGAAAACATCCAGCGCCAGGATCTCAACCCCATCGAGTGCGCCCACGCCTACAAGAAGCTTATCGACACCTTTGAACTGACGCAAGAGCTTGCGGCGCAAAGGCTTGGCATCAACAGGAGCACTATGGCCAACGTGATGAGACTACTCGAACTGCCGGGTGAGATTCAGGACGCTGTTTCACGTGGAACAATCAACATTGGCCACGCCCGAGCCTTGCTGTCGCTTCGGACGGCTGGCGAACGCCTTGCGGCGTGGAGAAAAATCGAGAGAGACGGGCTCTCCGTCCGCCAGGTAGAGAAACTCGTCGCCAAGGGCGGTGTTCCTCGAAGAAGGCTGCGAGACCGGTCCGCCGACAACAAGCCCCCGCATATACGCGACCTCGAGGAGCAACTCCGGGCCGCGCTTGGCACCAAGGCGACTATTGTCCCCACAAAAGAGAACGCCGGACGCGTCGTGATTGAATATTATTCGCTTGACGATTTTGACCGGATTGTCGAGCGTGTGCTTGACCGCCGTGGTGTCGCTAATTTGTAGCGCCGCGCGTGACCCATCGCCAGCGCCGAAAGATTCTCGCCAACCGAGCGCGCGATCAGTGCGCTGGCGCAGCACGGCGGAGGCGCCGAAAATTTGACACCCGCAGGCAGCTGGCTGCCAATCTGGCAGGCATGGCGCTTTATACCCTGGCATAGCCCCGAAGACCGGCTCATCACGGGATTCGGCTAATTCAACACGCTGACGCCATGTCGCTTGAGGCGAGTGACCCAGGAGTTCACAGTATCCTCGTCGGGCGTCGGAGGATGGGGCCGGCCGGTGGCATCCAGTCCGAGTCGCTCGAGCTTGCTCTCGCCCAGCCGGTTGTAAGGCATGATTTGAACGCCCTCGAGGCCCGGCAGCTCCCGCGCCAGTGCGGCGATACCGGCGAAGTGTTCCTCGTGGTCGTTGAGCCCCGGGATAATTGGGCAGCGCAGGCGGACTGTCGCCCCGCGCTGGTGGAGTTTGCGCAGGTTCGCCAGGATCAGTTCGTTCGATGCGCCGGTGTACTTGCGATGTAAGTCCGGGTCTGTTTGTTTGTAATCATACAGGAACAGGTCCACGAAGGGGATGACGCGCTCGAAACTGTCCCACTGTGCGTGGCCGGATGTATCGACGCAGCAGTGGAGGCCCGCCTTCTTCGCCGCGCTGAGCAGGGCTTCGGTGAACTCGGTTTGTTGGAGCGGCTCGCCGCCCGACAGGGTCATCCCGCCGCCGGAGGTCTCGTAGAATGGCGTGTCGCGGAGCACCTCGCCGAGGACTTCCTCCACAGTGGCGTCGCGGCCGACAAGTTCCAGTGCGCCCGAGTAGCATTCTCTGGTGCAAAGTCCGCACGCCTCGCAGCGCTCGCGGTCCCTCACGTGGCCCTTCTCGGGGTCCATCCGGTGGCCACCGTTGGGGCAGACACGGAAGCAATATCCGCAGCCGATGCACTTCTCCGGCACAAACGACACCGCCGGGTGCGGGCTGATGCTTTCGGGGTTGTGGCACCAGATGCAGTGCAGCGGACATCCCTTCATAAAAACAGTGGTTCGGATGCCGGGTCCATCGTGGAGTGAAAAACGCTGGATGTCAAAGATGCGGCCGGTCACGTTCGTAGTCATTGATTGCTCTTTCTTCGCAGTAAACCGTTTGGAACGGTTATTCTTTCGACCTTGCTCACGGCGGCCAAGCTGGACATACCATGTCTCCGGTGCTCACAAATTGCAAGAGTGCACGCCCAAAGAATCTCCGCAAAACGGACGCCTGTTCCTGTTGTCAAGGTTTGCGCCTGAAAAGCAGGCGTATTGACGGAGCCATAAGTCCTTGTGTTACAAGGGCTTGCACAATCCTGCCCGTGCTGGCTGCCGGTTCTTAGCGCGAGCAGGCCGAGTCAGCATCGGATTGCCTTGACCGCATCGGCAAAAAAAAGATAATCGGCGAAAGCAAACAGGAGATACCGGAGGAGGAATAAACGGTGGGCGGAATTCATCCGGACATACTGGGAACCATTGGCAAGACGCCGCTGGTCAAGATAACAAAACTAGCCCAGGGCACCGAAGCAACGGTTGCGGCAAAACTGGAATCGTTCAATCCGTGCGGCAGCATAAAAGACCGCATAGCGCTTGGCATGGTTGAGGCGGCTGAGAGGGCCGGCAAGCTCATGCCGGGCAGCGTTATTATCGAGCCTACCTCAGGAAATACCGGCATCGGGCTGGCCTTGGTTGGTGCGGCAAAGGGCTACCGCGTCGTGCTGACCATGCCGGACTCGATGAGCACGGAACGCCGCAATCTCCTGTCCGTGCTCGGGGCCGAAGTTGTCCTTACCGCCGGCAGCGATGGCATGACGGGGGCGATCCGCAAAGCCGAAGAACTCGTCGCCTCCACTCCGAACGCGTTCATGCCCCAGCAATTTGAGAACCCGGCAAACCCGGAGGTCCACCGCAGAACCCCGGCGGAGGAGGTCTGGGCGGACACCGGTGGCGCGGTGGATGTGTTCGTCGCAGGGGTGGGGACAGGCGGAACCCTCACCGGTGTTGGCGAGGCGCTCAAGCAGCGAAAGCCCGGCGTCAGGGTCGTAGCGGTCGAGCCTGCCGCGTCGCCCGTCCTCTCCGGAGGGAACGCAGGTCCACACGGGATTCAGGGGATTGGAGCCGGGTTCGTGCCGCCGGTCCTGAACGTGGAACTCATCGACGAGATTATCCAGGTGACGGACGAAGATGCGGCTGGAACGGCGGCGGCGCTGGCACAAGAAGAAGGAATCCTCTGCGGCCTATCGTCGGGAGCAAACGTCCGGGCCGCCCTCGAACTCGCCAGACGACCCGAAAACAGGGGGAAGCTAGTTGTCACCGTCATCCCGGACACCGGCGAGCGATACCTGAGCGTTCCGCTGTTTCGCAACCCCGCCAAACGCGCAACAAGAGAGTAAAGCAGCAAAACGCTGAAAAACTATCTGGAAAAGCCGATACTGCATTGTGGCGCGCCCATCCCTTCGGCTTCGCTCATGGCAGGCCTGACCGTGGTTCTCACGGGCGAGACGCCCGCGCCACTACGGAGACTGGAGTTTTGAGATAGTCAGTACGAAAGGTATTTTTTGCGTCCCACAGCACCGGAATCGCTGTATTTGCGTCGCACGGCGTGTTTGACGCGCCGAAAGGCCGACTCTATAATGCACCTGCAAACCGCGTCTGGCGGAAGGAACTTGCGAATGGACTTGTCTTTTTTTTCTGACTGGGTCGAGGAGGAATTGTTCGGCCAGGGGGAACTGGCCGGCCTTATTGCAGACATCGTGGACGAGGCCACGGCGTGTGATAGCCCGGGCGAGCTTAGTTCATCCGAAGAGGTTGACAGAACACTCCTCGAATCTGCTTGGCGCGCGGCGGAGAAGGAAGGCGGGCCGGTGCGGGCACGGGCTGCCGTCGTGCTTGGCAGGCTCGGCTGCCCTGGTGTTGAGCAAGGGCTCGAGGAGGCGAGGAAATCCGACGACAGTTCCGTCGCTGTCGCCGCCGCCATCGTCCTGGCGCGTATCGGCGAAATTGACGACGGGCTCCTGCAAGGGCTGCTCCGTGCGGTCAATGACCCGGCGCAGCCGCGCGAAATCCGCAGCGCCGCCGCAAGGGCAGTCGGCGCTGAGAGCACATTTGCTGCGATCACGGAACTGGTGAAAATTGCGTGGTCCGAAGACTTAGACCTGGCCCAATACGGCGTCGAGGGGCTCGGTGTGGTCAAGCCGGAATCTGACTCCGAAGAGCGCCGCGCCGCATTGGAGGCGCTCATCGCCGCCTTGCACAAGGAAGACCAGGGGGTCAGGATGGCGGCGTTGGCGGCGTTGGGTGATTTTGGCGACCCCGCCGCAGTAAAACACCTCGAGATGATACTCATCGAAAAGGACCCGGCTATCAGGAGGCAGGCGCTGTTTGCCCTGGCGAAGCTGGGCGCCAGAAGTGCCAAAGCACCGCTCACCAGAATGCTCACGGACTCCTCCATCCCGGCGCGCTGGGAAATTGCCGACTTGCTCGGCGAACAGTACGGCGAGTCAATAATCGATGCCTTGACCGCGGCAGCAAAAGACAGAGACGCCGAAGTCCGAGAGCACGTGGTTGCCGCGCTGGGCAGGATGGACGGTTCGGCCTCGCGGCAGCTGCTCGAGAAAATCGCCCACGACGACAGCGACCGCTTCGTGAGGGAGCACGCATCAACTGCGCTCGCACGGCGTGAGCCGGAACCGGCGAGCGGGCGGGAACAGGCCGCTTGTGAGGCTGAAGCCGCTACACCAGTTCCGAAATCAGAACTGCCGCCACCTCCGCCCGAATCCGCGCCCTCCCAAAAGGTCGGCGTGGAGTCCTGGGAAGGCGGGCTCTCTAAGCTCCAGCCGCTGTATCAGAGCGGGGGGACGGAGGGGCCGGGTGGACTTCCAGAAAAACAGGAGTCAGCGAACGTTATTGAGCGGGCACTCGGTTCCGTGCAGTGTTCCTGGCAGCGCGTGCCACGTGGATACCGGGTCGAGGTGTCCTTCGGGAAAGGCGTGGAAGAGGTCGATATCTTCCTGGGCGGGGTGGACCACGAAGGGTCGCCGGTTTATCGCTTTATCGCCAAGTGCGGTCCCGTGCGAGCGGCCTCTTACGAAACCGCACTGCGGAACAACCGGCTTCTTGACTACGGCGCGCTCGCCATAAACTATGATTCCGGCTCCCCAATGTTCGTGCTCACCCACGCAGTTCTTGCCGAGAATGCGAGTGTTGCCGTCATCCGCAAAATCATTGCCTCACTCGTCCGCGCCGCCGCCCGCCTCCGCGCTGCCCCGTAAGAGATTGTTTCAACACCCCGGGGTAAATCAGCCCAGATGTTTCGCGGTATGTAGTTTCTTCGCGAGTATGTAGGTCTCGTATCGGTTCAGAAAGGCTCTGGTCTGGTGGGTCACACTGGGTGAGATTTTTACCCGGCTGAGTTTTGTGAGTTTTTTCTGCGCGAGTCGCTCGAACAGGCTCAGCGCATCGGCTGGCAGGTCGTGAATGAGTTCGGCCTCACCGGTCGAACACTTGCTGCAAACGATGCCGCCCAGCCGCGGGGAGAACGCGACGGTCTTCTGGCGGTTCTTTTTTCCGCAAGAGACGCAGTTTGATAATTGGGGCATGAAACCGCTCAGCAGCAGGAGCTGCCCCTCGAAGGCCAATAGGGCGATGGCCGTGCCGACGTTTCGGTCGCGGCGCCGGAGCAGGTCAAGCAGTTGGTCGAACAGCTCCGGGCTGGGGTCGTCCAGCGAGGTCATGTTGTTGACGAGTTCGGCGGCGTGACAAGCGGCATAGAAGCGCGGGAGTTGCTTCCGAATGTTGGGGAACGTTTCGTATGCATTTGCTTCGGTGAGGATGTGGAGTCTGTCGCGGCTCAGGCCTGAGGTGAAGATAATCTCGGAGTGCGAGAGCAGGTCAACGTGGCCGATCATCTTGCTGTATTTTCGTTTTACGCCCTTTGCCAGCGCCGAGACCCGTCCGAACCGGCGGGTGTAGAAGGTGAAGATACGGCTGGTCTCGCTGAAGTCCGTGTAGCGGATGGTTATGGCGTCAGTCCGTTCGTAAGGCATACCAGTATTCGCCTGAGGCCTCAGGCCGCGATTTCAGCCCGAGGGCTTCGAAGTTGTGGTGGAGCAGTTGAAGGACGTCCTTGTAATCCATCGTAATGTTATTCCCCGATTTTATCAGTTCGCCGGTCAGCCGTGCGTGGAGGTGTCGTGCCGTTCGCTGCTTACAGGGGCCTTGGGGTGCGCCGGCGAGGAGGTCGCTCAATATTTGCAGCGGCTTGGCCTGAGCAGATTTCGGGCGGATCGGGCGCGGCAACTTTCGGCAGTTGACCACCACGTCGTATCCGACGGCGCCCTCCGCAGTGACCTGCTTGAACGTCTGGTGGGATTTGTCGAGTGTCTGGACCCCTTCTACGCGGAGTCCTGCGGCATTGATGCCGCGCTGTATTGCCGCCCACACGTCGGCGCGGGTATTGTGGAAGACCAGGGTCATCCAGCGGTCTTTTTTGAGGACGCGGTTGATTTCGGCGAAGGCTGCGGCCATCAGTTCTCCGTATTCGCCGACGCCTTTCCCCTGGCTCTTGCTCACCACGGCCTCCAGCGTTTTGTCTGTCCGCCTGCCGCCTGCCGTGCCAGAGCCAAGCCCGCATTCCCACAGGAAGTTGAGTTCGGAATACATGATGTTCTGGCCGAAGGGTGGATCGGTGAATACATAGTCGATGGACTCGTCGGGCACGGCGGAGAGGTCTGTGGCGCTTTGTGTCGAGATGCAAAGGTCGTTGAGCGAGTCCATACCGCGCTGCGGCCTGGCGTCCTCTGCGGCCCGGCAGAGCAGGTTGATGCGCCGTTTGAAAAGCTGGAGCGGGTTGATTTCGGCGCTGAAACTGGGGAGGTACATCGTTCCCAGGATAGGCCCGGGCGCCATCTGGCGGGAAGGGATGTATTTGATGAGCCAGACCGTCATGGACCCGTTCTGCGGCTCCGGGATGGCTGGCGTGGCGGCGCTGCGGCTGGGAAGGCGGGCATTGCTCTCAGACCTCTCCCCCTTCGCCACATTCCTCACCTACAACAACTGCGCCTACACAGACCCCGACCAGCTCCGCACGGCGCTCGAGCGCCTGGTCAACTCCGCTCGCCCAGACCTGGAGCCGATCTACCGCGCCAAATGCCCGGTTTGCGGCGCCACCGCCACCGTCAAATACACAATATGGAGCGACGCCCTCCTGTGCCCGGCCTGCCACGCTGAATACGACCTGTGGGACGCCGCCATAGACGAGCGCCGCCGCGTGCACAGCAGATATCCCTGCCCTCACTGCGGCAGTGAAATCGTGAAAAAACTCGAACACCGCACCACCAGCCGACCGGTGGCCGTATGCCTCAATTGCCCCAACGGCTGCAAAGTCAAGGAAGCACCGCTGAAACAGGAAAACAGCCCCGCACTACCCGAACCCGTGTGGTCGAACGACCTCTGGGTCCCGTCCGATGAGATCCCATCCGGTCTCGACGAGCTCAGCCGCGTAAGGCGGAGCGGCGTCAAGACCGTGGCCGACCTGTTCACACCCCGGAACCTTTACGCGCTCGCTCTCCTCTGGGACAAGGCAGCGAACATCCGACCCCGCACACTCCGCTCTCGCGCCCTGTTCGCCGTCACCGCCGTAATGGTCCGCGCCTCCAGGCTCATCAAATACATCCCTTCCCGCCAGATGGCGCCCGGGCCTATCCTGGGAACG
>JAUWIN010000034.1 GCA_030605345.1 Candidatus Brocadiia bacterium | reverse complement strand
GCCTCCGCAAAGTCCGGCTTCAGCTCGATGGCCTTGTCGCAGGCGGCGAGCGCTGCGTCATGGCGCCGTAGCTGAGCGAGCACGACGCCCTTATTGACCCACGCCTCCGCGAAGTCCGGCTTCAGCTCGATGGCCTTGTCGCAGGCGGCGAGCGCTGCGTCATGGCGCCCGAGCTGACCGAGCGCGCCGCCCTTGTTGGACCACGCGCGGGGGTTGTTAGCCTGAACTTGAGCGATGAGTTCGAACAGGACGAGAGCTTGTTCGTACTTACCCTCGTAGTATCTGGCATTTGCCAGTTTGCTCAGGAGTGACACGTTGAGGGAGCGCTCAACGATCCGCTCGGCCCTCTCGAGAGCGCGCTTTGCGTCATCGGGGCGCGGTTTGGGTTCAGCGCTCGGACTGGGCTCCGGAATGGGTTCGAGGGCTTGTTTGTCCTTGGTGGTGACGTCCAGTCTTGCGCCAGGAATTCGCGCACTAAAGGTCCTGATGTAGGGGAGGAATAATGCGAGGAAGAGGGGTACTGCAAAGATTACACACAGGGCGAAATGCCCACACACGAAGGACGCAATGGTGAGCAGAGCGAAAAAGGGGATGCCGATCTTCTGCGCGAGTGTCAATGACTTCCACGTTTCGCGCATCGGGCCTCCCCTTGCGCCGGCGAATTTTATTCTTCAAACAGTTTTCGCCAGCGGTTGAGTTCGCGGCGGACGTTGCGGGGGTTGGCGCTGCCGACGCCCTGGTAGCGCTTGAGGCAGTTTTCGACGCCGAGCACGTCATACACGTCCTGTTCAACCTTGGGGCAGGCGGTCTTGAAGTCCTTGAGTTTGAGGTCCTGCAGGGCGATGTCTCGGTCGATGCATTTGGCAACGAGCTCGCCCACGATGCGGTACGCGTCGCGGAATGGGACATTTTTCATTACGAAGTACTCGGCCAGTGAGGCCGCGTCCATGTGGTCCCGCTCGCTCATGGCGGTGATGCGTTGTGTGTTGAACTTCGTTTTGGCGCAGAGCGGGATCAGTGCGTCGAGGGAAAGGCGGATGGTGTCGGCGGCGTCGAATATAGCCTCCTTGTCCTCCTGGAGGTCGCGGTTATATGACAGCGGCAGACCCTTCATCACGGTGAGCACCTGGAACAGGTCACCGAACACCCGGCCGGTCTTGCCGCGGATGAGTTCGAGCGCGTCGGGGTTTTTCTTTTGCGGCATGATGCTGCTGCCGGTGCAGAAGGCGTCGTCCAGTTCGATGAAGCCGCACTCCGGGCTGGCCCACCAGGTCCACTCTGCGGGAAGGGGTGAGAGGTGGACGGCGAGGCTGCTGAGTGTTGAAAGGAATTCCATACAGAAGTCGCGGTTGCTGACAGCGTCCACACTGTTGTGGGTGATGCTGTCGAACCCGAGGAGCCGCGCGGTGAACTCGCGGTCAACGGGGACGCTGGTCCCGCCGACGGCGCCGGAGCCAAGCGGAAGCTCGTTGACCCGTGCGTAGCAGCCGAGCAGGCGTGCGCTGTCCCGCTCGAACATCTCCATGTAGGCGAGGAGGTGGTGGGCGAGCGGGATGGGCTGGGCGTGCTGCAGGTGGGTGAACGCGGCCGTCGGCACGTCCACCGTCTGCTCGGCGTGTTCCAGGATCCTTTCCTGAAGCAGGCAGACTTGCTCTTCGATGTGGATGATCTCGTCGCGCATCCACAGCCTGAGGTCGAGGGCCATCTGGTCGTTGCGGCTGCGGCCGGCGTGAAGCTTCTTCGCCACACTCCCGATCTTCCTGGTCAGGGCGAGTTCCACCGCGGTGTGGATGTCTTCGTTCTCGATGCGGAATTGGAACCTGCCCTCGCTGATGTCCCTTTCAACGCTCCGGAGGCCGGAGATAATTTTCCGTTTTTCGGGCTCGGTGATGACGTTTACCCTGGCGAGGGTTGCGGCGTGTGCTATGCTGCCCTGGATGTCGTGTCGGTAAAGCCGGCGGTCGAAGGAAATGGATTCCGTCAGCCGTTCCACCGCTGGATGGGTCTTCTTCCTCAACCACGTGCCCCAGAGTTTGCGAGGTTGTTTCTGGGCCTTCTTGCTTCTCTTTGTTTGCTTCTTTTTTCCCATTCGGGCTGCCTCCTTCGGGCTGGTGTCACGCGGGCCGGTCCGCCACGGTAGCTTGGCCCGCCGCATGGTGGCGAGTGATGGTGAGAAATATGTCTTCCAGTCTGCCATCAGTATGGGCGCGCGAACGCAGTTCGTCAACAGTTCCTTCCGCCACGAGGTTGCCGCGGTCGATGATGCCAATGCGGTGGGCAACTTCCTCCGCAATGGAGAGGGTGTGGGTGGATATGAACACACACACTCCCCCGGCCGCCATTTCCCGGAGCACGTCCTTGACCAGCCGGGTACTGCGGGGGTCCAGGCCGACCATCGGCGCGTCGATGACGAACACCCTGGGGTCGTGCAGGATGGCGGCGCTTATGACAACCCGCTGGCGCATCCCGTGCGAGTAGCTCTCGGCAAGGTCGTCCAGATAATCAGTGGTCCCGAACCGCTCGGCGAGTTGGTTGATCCTTTCTCCTGTCGCGGCGGGGTCCATGCCGTACATCCGTGCGATGAACAGCAGGAACTCGCGGCCGGAGAGCTTGTCGTAGAGGAAGGGTTGGTCGGGGACATAGCTGATCAGGCGGCGCGCCTCGGTGCCGCCGGCGTGCACGTCATGCCCTGCGACTCGCACCGTGCCCGAGGTGGGCCGGAGCAGGCCGGTTATCACCTTGATGGTGGTGGTTTTGCCGGCGCCGTTGGGGCCAACGAAGACGTAAATCTCGCCCGGCTCGACGTGGAGCGTCAGGTCACGCACAGCGGTCTTGGTTCCGAACCGCTTGGTCATGTTTTCGATGTCTATTGCCAACGCTCACATCACCTCGGGAATGTGGACGCCCAGCAGGTGCAGGGCGCTGCTGACCACGACCCGGACGGCGCTGACCAGGCGGAGGCGCGCCCGGGTGAGTCGTTCGTCCGGCCCGACCACGGTGCACTGGGTGTAGTAGTTGTGAAATTCGGCAGCAAGTTCCTGCAGATAATTGGTCAGCCTGTGTGGCTCCAGTTCCAAGCCGGCTTTTTCCAGGACTGCGCCGAACCGGCCGAGTTTGGCCGCCAGGGCTATGTCGCGGTCCTCGAGGGCCTCCAGGTCGTCCTTGGACCCGCCGGTGTACACCCCGCGCGTGAGATCGGCGGGGTCGAGGCGGGCACTTTCTTGGGCCTTGCGGAGGATACTTGCGATTCGCGCGTGGGCGTACTGGATATAGTAAACCGGGTTGTCGAGTGACTGTTTCTTCGCAAGTTCCAGGTCAAAGTCGAGGTGGCTGTCGGTCTTTCGAATGAGGAAGAAGAACCGCGCCACGTCGGCACCCACCTCTTTGATTACCTCGTCCAGCGTGACCATCTTGCCGGAGCGGGTGGACATTTTGACCTTGCGTCCGCCCCGGATGATGGTGCAATGTTGGACCACGAGGAACCGCACCGCGGACACGTCGTGCCCCAGCGCCGACATGGCCGCCTGCATGGTACGGATGTGACCGTGATGGTCAGGTCCCAACAGGTTGACCACTCGCTCGAAACGGCGCATAAACTTGTCCTCGTGATACGCGACGTCCGAGAGCCGGTAGGCCCAGGCACCGTCGCCCTTGACAAGCACCCGGTCCTTGGCGTCACCCTGCTCTTTTGTCTTCAGCCAGACCGCTCCGTCCTGCTCATACGTCAGGCCCATGCGCTGCATCCGTTGGAGGAGCTGGCCGACGTGGCCCTCCGCCTCGAACTTCCGCTGGCTGAATACGTTGTCGTATTGGATGCCAAACTGCTCGAAGTCGGACAGGATTTCCTGGAGGATGCGCTCAGAGGCCAGCCGGCCCAGCTCGTCCACCGCATCTTGAGGCGGCATGTTGGCGTACCTTCTCCCCTCCTTGACCGCCAGGTCGTGCCCTATCTCGGCCACGTAGTCGCCGTGGTATCCGTCGGGAGGGACCGCGGCAGATTTCTCTCCCAGCGCGCGAAGATACCGCGCATAGACCGACTCGCCCAGCTTGTCGATCTGGCCGCCGCAGTCGTTGACCCAGTATTCAGTGGAGACGTCGAACCCGATGAATTTCATGATGTTGGCGAGCACGTCACCCAGCGCCGCCTGGCGTCCGTGTGCCACGCTGAGTGGGCCTGTGGGGTTGGCTGATGCGAACTCGAGCTGCACCTTGCGGCGCTTGCCGACGTCGGACCGGCCGTACCGTGGCCCGTTTGCTATGACCTGGTTAATCAACCGGAGCCAGTATCCCCTTGCGAGGAAGATATTGATGAATCCTGGGTCTGCGACATCGACGCGGCGCACGGCGCCTCCCAGCCGCTCGCCTGCATCCCTGATGGCTTGGGCGATGCGTTCGGCAATTTCGCGGGGCTTCTGCCGCGTCTGCTTGGCCAGCCGCATGGCCACCGGGGTGGTCAGGTCGCCGTACGCCGGGTCTCGCGCGTAGTCCACCGCCGCCACCTCGTCCAGTTGCGCCCGGCCCGGTGCCGCCGACTCCCCGATAGTCTCGCAGATGATATCGCTGATCTGTCGTCGTATGGGCAAGGTTGTGTTCCGTTCCACTTTACAGTTCTTCAGGATTTGGAGCTCAGCCGCTGAGGTCGCGGAGGAGTTCCGCCGGGTTTATCCTTTACCTTTGGGCGTTTTCCGGTCCCTGCGGCGGACGCTCGCCTTTTCCCATTTAACTTTTGGGGCGTCACCCCACAGCAATTCGAGGTCGTAGAACACGCGGGTCTCGGGGAGGAATAGGTGCATCACGGCGTCGCCGAAATCTAACAGGACCCAGGGACTTCCCTCCTGGCCCTCGATGTGCGGCGGGCTGGCTCCGAGTTTCGCCAGGTCGTCGGAGAGTTTTCCGCTTATCGCCCTGAGCTGGCGGCGGTTGTTCCCGGTGCAGATGACAAAGTAATCGGTGATGTCGCATAGCTT
This sequence comes from Candidatus Brocadiia bacterium, assembly GCA_030605345.1. Classification (GTDB taxonomy): domain Bacteria; phylum Planctomycetota; class PUPC01; order PUPC01; family PUPC01; genus JAUWIN01. The sequence continues at coordinate 16,084 of JAUWIN010000034.1, read as the reverse complement.
GCGAACGTCCAAGATAACGATGTCAGCGGCCTTCATTTCCTCGGCGATGCGCGCCGATTTCTTGGCGATGGTTCGAGGTGTTATCGCACGCCTCCGGCTTACGCTTTACGCATCACGCTTCCCCAACCCCCACAAGCTTACAGGCCCCGGCGGAGTGTGTCAAGGAGGGCGCCGCCGGAACTTGGACACTGAGCGGCTGAAATCTGTGAGTTTTGACTTTCCGATTGGGCGCGGTTATCATTCCGTTATGCTGGAAGTGTTGATGGTGCCAGTGCGGACGCTGGGCCACGACGCGGGCGCGGCGGTGTGGGCGATGGTCGTGTTCGGGTGCGGGTTCGCACTTGCGTTCCCCGTTGTTCGACTCCAGGTGAAGAGTTTACTCGTCGTGCCTGCCCGGCTTTTGCGGCTGGCGCGGAAGTATCTGCGTCCGGAACTCAGCCCGGTTTTCCTATTCTCTTTCATATTGTGTTTCAACACCGCCGCAATATTCATCTATATGCTTTCTGGGGGTTTTGTTTTCCTACCCCTGGTGTTTGATCTTTTCACCGGGCTAAACGTGGGCGCGGTTATGCTGATTGACGCCCGGCGACCGATGGAGGCGCTGGATGAGGCGCCCGGCGAGCCGGCACAGGCCCGCGCCTGGGTCGGGTTTCTCAGCTTGTTCGTGGTGGTGGTTGAACTGACCGCGTTCTGGCTCGCTATCGGGATGGGGATAAAACTGGGCCACACCATGCGAGCGGATTTTGGGTGGGCCACCTTCATCCAGGCGGCTGGCCCCCGAATCATCGCATACGTTATTATTATCGTGCCTGCGCTCGCGGCGTCGGCTGCCGCCGAAACCGCCGCTATCAAGGCAATGCTGAGGGGAGGCGAGTGAATTGGCGAGCGGTGGCGAGCGCCCCTCGCGTGGCTTGTGGGGTTAGGGGTTGCTGAGCCGCGGCACTCCGGTGAGTGAACGGGCCGCCGGGACGATGTTTTCGCTCCTGAGCAGGCTTTCACCGACCAACACGGCGTGGATGCCGCTGGCGGCGAGCCGCTCGATGTCGCGGCGTGACGAGATGCCGCTTTCGCTCACCAGGAGCCGGCCGGGTGGGATATCTCCCACGAGGTTGGCGGTCGTGCCCAGATTGATGGTAAGCGTGTCCAGGTCCCGGTTGTTGATGCCGATTATGTCAGCCTCGTTCTGGACGGCGCGTTCTGTTTCTTCGCCGTTGTGGGTCTCGACCAGCGCTGCCATGCCCAGTTCCAGCGCCAGTTCGAGGTATGACCGCAGGTGTTCGTCTGGGAGGATTCGGACTATCAGGAGGACCGCGTCGGCCCCAGCGGCTCTGGCCTGATAGACCTGATACTCGTCGATCACGAAGTCTTTCTGGAGCGCTGGGAGGGGTACGGCGGCCTTTGCCTGTGCCAAGTGTTCCTGCTTTCCGCCGAAGAAATGAGCGTCGGTGAGGACGGAGATTGCGGCGGCACCGGCGGCATGATAGCAATCCGCGATGGTCCGAGGGTCGAAATCCTGGCGTATTACCCCCGCCGAGGGAGAGGACTGCTTGATCTCGGCGATGAGGGCGACGTCGGAACGGTTGGCCAGCGCCGCACGGAAGTCGCGGGCTGGCGCCGCATCGCGGGCCTCGGCCTGGACCTCTTCCAGCCGCTTCCGCCGACGCTGCTCTGCGACCTCCTTGCGTTTGTGTTCCAATATTTCGTCCAGAACCACGATGAACTTGTCCTCAACACCTGATACCGGCCGAAAACGGGGTTGGTGGTAGCGGTAACATCATAATGAGGATGGGCGTGTGGCCGGGCCGCTGTGACAGTTTTCCCGCAACCCCGCCGCGGCGTCTCAATCTTTCAGGGGGACAGACCAATACGCTTCATCCACGAAATGCTTCCAGGACTGGTACTTGCGTGAAGGGATTTTGAGCCGGACCGCCGGGCTGGTCTTAGGCCGGCGTGGCTTTCGGATGAGGCTCATCCGCGCCTCCGTCGGCAACTTGCCGCCCTTTTGCGCGTTGCACGTCGAGCAGGCGCAGACCATGTTCGTCCAGGTGGACAGTCCGCCCCGCGACCTTGGTACCACGTGGTCGAGCGAAAGTTCAGGGGTGGGGAATTTGCGCCCGCAGTATTGGCACCGGTTGCCGTCACGGGCAAAGATGTTTCGACGGTTGAACTTCACCGCCCGGTGCGGCATCCGGTCGAACAGCAGCAGCCGGATAATCCTCGGGACACGGATGGTCAGGTTGACCGTGTGGACCCAGTCGCCGTCCTCTTTGGGGAAGAGGTACCGGGCTTGGCTGACTTCGATCCAGCTCTCGAAGTCGTATGTGTTCCATTCTTCACCGGCTTGTGAGACCACCTCGGCGTGTTCCTTCGATAGCAGCCGAAACGCGCGGCGCGCACGGATCACGTGAACGGCGGAATAATTGCTGTTCAGAACCAACACACTTGCTTGCAGCGCCGCCGACATAGGTTACGCCTCCTGCCTCTTTTGAGCGTATTATAGCCCATGCTCCACGTGCGTCAACAAGTTCTGTGGGAAGTTCCGTCCGGATTAAAACACCCGGCAGGCGGGCGTAGACGAAATTTTTTTCTTGCATACTGGAAGAGGTGCTCTATAATTCCGAGTGTTGCTGGCGGCGCCTTAGTGCTGTTATTTTCCGTGTTTGTGCGGAAAGGAGAATGGAATGAAACGGGCAATGTTGATTGGGGCGGTGCTGGTCTGGGCCGTATCGGGTTGCACAACAATGCAGGTGAATCCTTTGAGTCACGAACTTAAATATCAGTTGACGCCCGCACCCGCCATGGAGAAGTTCGTGGACAAGAGCATCGCGGTCGTGCCGTTCGACGACGCGCGGATGTATGACGGCGCGAATAAAACTACCTCGACCAGTACGGCATGGAATATTGTGCCCTTCGTCGTTTACACCACGGGGGTTGTATCGCACCCGGAGGTCAGCTACAACACGTCCGTCAGCGGCATGGGCAGTTATGTGAAAGCAGCCGGAACTATGGCTGACGCGATACCGAAGCTTCTTGCCGAGTATCTGCACCGGTCACGCCGTTTCTCCAAGGCGGTGTTCGTGGAGGCCGCTGAGGTGAGGGACCACCACCCCTACGATATGGTGTTGCGCGGGACCCTGGTGGAGTCGAAGTTGACGGCAACGCGGTTTAGTTACGGCCTCGGGCCGGCCGCCCCGGTCGCTTACCTGTTTGGTGCACCGGTGGTCAAATACTCTGCCTCGCTGACGGTAGATTGGCAGCTCTACGACGCTCGCGGAGACAAGATCGGCCCGAAGAAGACGGCGACGCTCGAGGGCCCCGTAGTGCAACATACCGGCCTTTACTACGGGCTGGTACGAGACCACAAGGACGTGCCGTTCGGCCTGTACGTCGATGCGGTAAGGACGGTCAACACGAAGATAGCCGAGGAGATCAGCGAGCAGATTGCAGACTAACTAAGATTCACAACGACCGAAAAACAATCAGCCCCGGCCGGTTTTTCCAGTCGGGGCTGTTTTTTTCGCAGCAACCGTGACTTACCGGACCGTGCTGCTCAGCGGGGTTTGTTCTCTTCACGCTCGAACCAGTCAGGTTCGGCCTGATATTTCTCTTCGTCCTTGCGGCGGCCCCTCTTGAAGAGGTTCCGGCGGTTGAGGTAGGAAAAGATATTCCGGATTAGCCTCCGGCGCCTGTTGTGCTTCCTCTGCTGCTGGTCCGTCTTAGCCATGGCTCATCTTCTTCAAGGAGAACTCACACCGATACAGCAGCTCTCGCGCCGCATTTTTCACCGCGCCGGGCCTTTGTCCCCAAGCCTGATGTCGTCGAAGTAAACCAGACAATAACACCACTGATGATTATAGTTTGCTAAGACCGCGCAATCAAGAAGCCATTTGCAACGTGCCGGAACTGCGCAGGTAGATGGGAGGCAAGCCGTCCCGTTGACACACTCCGTCCGATGATATATTGTAGGTAATGAGTTGGCGGACCTGCTGGCAGTTACGGAGGAGCAAACCATGAAATACGTATTCGCCTTCCTGTTCGTGTTCTCGGTCGCCTGCCCTGCTCTCGCGCGCGAACTGATGACAAGAGACGAAACGTCGGTGTACGAGCAGCCCGACAGGAAGTCAAAGGTGCTGGCCAAGATCGCGCAGAACGTCAAGGTCACTTCAGAGAAGCGAAAGGACTTATGGTTCCACGTCTCGACCACGGTCGATGGCAAGAAATTGTTGGGATGGGTGAACCAGGCGGACGTAGATACGATGATGGGCCGGTCCAAGGGCCAGCTCCTCGCCCAGAACAAGCGGCTCTACGAGGAACTGACCGCGCTCCGCGAGACGGCGAAGGTGCAGCGTGAAGAACTCAAAACTGCCGCAAAAGAAAACGCCGACCTGCGGCAGAAACTGAAAAAGGTCAGGGCGGAACTGGAAGAAGCGAAAAACCAGCTCCGCCGTCTCAACGCTGCCGGGCAAAAGGCCCGAACGCTCAGTAACCGGCAGGGCCACCCTGATGACTGACGGACGAATGCCGGACCTGGACAAATTCGCGGAAGGCTGGGGCCTGGACGCAATCGGCGTGGCGGACCTCGATGCTCTGCGGAAGAGAGAGCCCGATGCGATGGCATCAGCGCCTGTGGACTTCTGCCGCGCCATCGCGCTGGGCATGCGCCTGCTGGACGCTGTGGTGGACCAGATCGAGGACCGGCCGACGCCGCTTTACTTCCATTTGTATCGGCAGGCGAATTTCGCACTTGACCGCGCAGCGTTTTACCTTGCGCTCAGCCTCCAAACGGCCGGTTGGCGGGCCATAGCCGTGCCTGCTTCGCAAACTACCGATCCCAGTGGGCAGCGGGGGATGCTGTCTCACCGGCTGATCGGCCATGCGGCCGGGCTGGGCTGGATTGGCCGGCCGACCCTGCTGATCAGCCCTCGGTACGGCGCCCGGATGCGATACGCCTCCGTCCTTACCAACGCGCCCTATCCGCCAGGCCAGCCGATGGAGAGCCGGTGCGCTGACTGCCGTGACTGCATCGACGCATGCCCCGCAGGCGCGGTTAAGGAGTCGTCGCGGGAGTTCGACGTAGAGGCGTGCTTCGACAAACTGAAGGAGTTCCGGAAGCTGCCTTTTATCGGCCAGCACGTCTGCGGCATTTGTGTCAAGGCCTGCCGCGGCACAGACTGTGTATGAGGTGTCACTCCTGCTTGATAAAGGGCATCTGGCATGGCGACCCCTACCTCACCTGAGCGGGTCACTCTGGTCGTGGCGATGCTTTCCGGCAGGCCGGGTCTTTTGGATAAAGCCGAGGCGGAACTGGTGGGGCTTTACGGCCCGGTCGACCTGCGTTCACCTACCGTGGATTTCAACTTCACTGGATATTACCAGCCGGAGATGGGGCCGAATCTGAAGCGGAAGTTTCTCAGCTTCGCCAACAGAATCGACCCCGGTGAACTTGCCGCGATGAAACTGAAAACGAACGAAATCGAGGAGCAGATCGCCCGTGAGGACGCCTCCATGCCGCGCCCGGTCAATCTCGAGCGAGGCTATGTCTGCGGCAGCAAGTTGGTTCTGGCGAGCGCCAAAGACCACGCCCACCGAATATATCTCTGTCGCGGGATCTACGCCGAGGTGACGCTCATGTTCCGCAAGGGTCGCTTCGTGCCGCTGGAAACCACCTACCCGGACTACCGCTCACCCTCGTACATCGAATTCTTCACCAGGGTACGCCAGCGGCACCTGAGTTCAAGGTAAGCAGACGGATACTCTGCCTTGGCTCGCAGGGTGCCTGCTCTGGGGCCTTCAATCAGAAGTTGAGGACACCCCTTTGTTGGCATTGATGCTCGGGATGGTGCCAGAGGTGGGACTCGAACCCACATGCCCGATAACGAGCACCGGATTTTGAGTCCGGCGCGTCTGCCAATTCCGCCACTCTGGCAACTCCCGCCGCTAACGACGGTTAGGGGTCTTTGGATAATGCTTTCGATAGTGCCCGTTCACAGGTTCTCAACACATTCTCACGGGTGAAACAAGGAAGCCCTGCGACAGGATTTATTTCATCAGCTCACGGCTGCGCGTGGTCAAGATCTCTATCGTGCGCTCGATGCTGGGTTCTTTCATCACCTCGCTTGCGATTTCGCGGGCCTCCTCGATCTTGATGAGCCGGATTGCCCTTTTGAGTTCAGGCGTGATCTTCGGGCTGGTGCTGAACTGCCTCAGGCCCAAGCCGAGCAGTAGTATAAGGTATGAGAGGTCACCGGACATCTGTCCGCAGACGGCGACAGGTATCCCAGCGGCGTCCCCGGCCTCGATGGTGTGCTTGATGAGCTTCATCACTGCTGGGTGCGCCGGCTGGAACAAGTCCGAGACGACCGGGTTCCCGCGGTCAACCGCGAGGGTGTACTGGATCAGGTCGTTAGTGCCGATGGAAAAGAAATCCACTTCCCTTGCGAAAGCGTCGGCCATCACCGCGGCGCCGGGGACCTCGATCATCACGCCGACCTCCACATCCGGCTCGAACGGATAGCCCTCGGTGTCAAGTTCCTCGCGGACTTCGGCGAGAATGTCTTTAGCGCGCTTGAGCTCGGTCAGTGAGGTAATCATGGGGAATAGTATTTTGACGTATCCATGGACGGATGCTCGCAGTATGGCCCGGAGCTGGGCTTTGAACATGCCGATCCTGTCGAAACACAGCCTGATGGAACGGCAGCCAAGGAACGGATTTGGCTCAGCTGTCACCGGTCCCCCGGTACTGTCGGTGGCCTTGTCGGCCCCCAGGTCAAACGTGCGAATGACCACGGGCCTGGGCCACATGAGCGCCGCTGCGGAACGGTAAGCCTCGAAGTGTTCCTCCTCGGTCGGCTCGCGGCCCTTCTCCATATAGAGATACTCGGTCCTGTACAGGCCAATCCCCTCGGCACCATTGTCCAATGCGGTCTGTACCTCGTAGGGGAACTCGATGTTTGCGTATAACGTGATGCGCCGGCCGGCGACGGTCTCGGCCGGCAGTTCATGCAATTCGTCAATCAGCTGGCGGTCCGACTCGACGATGTCGTGCTCAATCTGGACATACTGTGCCAGGATAGCCTGGTCGGGCTCGGTTACGACCTCTCCGGCGCCGCCGTCCACAATGAGGCGGTCGCCGGCGCGGACTCCTGCCGTCAGCCCCCGCAGGCCCACCACCGCTGGTATGCCCAGTGCGTTGGCGATGATGGCGGTGTGGGAGGTCTCTCCGCCCGCTTCCATTGCGATGGCCAGCACCTTTCCGCGCTCGAAAGCGACTGTCTGGGATGGCGTCAGGTTCTCGGCCACAATAATGGCCGGCTCCGCCAGTTCGACCAAGTCTCCCGAACTTCGGCCAAGGAGAATCCGGTGCAGCCTGCTCTGGATATCGTAGATGTCTGAGACCCATCGTGCGGTGCTCTTGTCCTCGAACAGCAACTGGATGTGCTGGCGCAGGACTTCGTCGGCGGCGGCCTCGGCGGCCATTGGGCCAGCGCGGATGCGCTCGACCACCCTGTCGCGGAGGCTCCTGTCGTCGAGCATGCGGATGTGGGTTTCGAAGATGGCAAGGTACTCCTCACCCAGCCTGGGGGTGAGTCTGCGCTGGTCGTCGCGTATGCCTTCAATGGCGGCGACGACGGCGCTGTCGTATCGTTCGACCTCGGCCTCGATCTGGTCCTCCGGGATGTACCTGGGCCGCACAGGCATCCGTTCACTCTCGATGACGAAGGCATCGCCGACGGCCACACCGCGCGAGACCCCGATCCCCTTGAATCTGTCCACGATTTATCCCCCGCCGAGCTCTTTGTCGAGCAGGCCGCTGAGCGCTCGGACCGCTTCGTCGGCGTCGGAGCCATCGGCCTGGAGCACCAGTGGCCCTTTCTCGGCTGCTAGTGTCATCACCTCGAATATGCTTTTGGCGTCCACAAGTTTTCCGCCGCGGGCGAGGGTCAATTTCGACTCAAAACCGGCCGCCTTCTCCACCAGCACCTGCATCGGCCGCAAATGAAGGCCGTCATCTTTGTCCACCGGGATTTCGGTCGAAGATCTCACCGTATTTCGCAACTAACCCTGTGCCTCCTTGTCCGCTTCAGCGAACAGCTCCACGATTTCTTTCTTGTTGATGGTGCTCTGCAGGCAGTCCACGAAATTCGGCTTCTTCAGCGCCTGGCTCACTCGGGCGATGGCCTCCAAGTGCGGGCCGATGACGCCGTCCGGCCACAGGATCAGGAAAAGGGCCTTCACCGGCTGACCATCAGGAGAGCCGTAGTCCACCCCGTCAGAGCTGTGCGCGTAGCCCCCAATCAGGCGCCGCACCGCTGTATGCTTGGCGTGGGGTATGGCTACTCCGTGCCCGATCCCTGTGCTGCCGATCTCTTCGCGGCGCATAAGGGCCTCGACGACGGACTCGGCGGAGTCCGGCTCGAGGCACCCGGACTCAACGATGGAAGCGACCATTTCGGCGAGCACCTCCTTTTTTGTGCTGGCCCGTACTTCGCCGATGATGGCGTCCTCAAGGATAAAGTCGCCGAGGCGCATCTATTGCTCCTCTGTTCTGGGTGGTTGTTCCTGGCGCTGCGGCTCCTGGACCCTCCGGTGATGTAGTTTGTCCTTGTGCTTCTTGATCTGTCGGGTCATGTTGTCAGATGCCGATTCGAGTGACTCCTTGACTGTGCGGCCTTTTTCCACCGCCACCAGCGTTCTGCCGCCGCTTACCGTGCAGATAATCTCCGCCTCGAGGTCGTCTCCCTCGCGCTCGAACGTGATTTTCACGTGGTTAATCCCGTCGAAGAACTTGCCCAGTTTTTCGGCCTTTTGTTCCGCGTAGGCAGTCTGGTCCGTGCTTAACGATACGTGCCGCCCGGTTACGTCCACTTGCATGTTTTTTCGGCCCTCCAGTTGGTTCGCAATACTCCACAGCCGGATTACTCCTTCAAACAGTATATCCCACGCCTCGGCGCTCGTCAACACATCCAAGAAGTTCAATTCGTAACGCACCGGCGGTGGTTCAGGCGGCATACCGGGCAGAACGGTCATCCCATGGCGGGCCTCGACTCTCCAAGCACAGTCATGGCATGTTGGCCGACGCTCAGGCCACGGAATCCCCGTGTGGGGAATTCGGCGCCCCTGGGCGGCTTCATCCGGCTTTTTCAGCCAAGGATAGACACCCTTGCAGCGGTGGGGAGGTGCGTTTTGACTTTGTCGCCCACGGTTGGTATAGTTTATTTGTGGGCTTGGGGCAAACCTTTTTGAGGCGTCTTCGTTAGTATCTGTGGCGGCCGTGGCATGGGCAAGTCCGACGCTGAACTGATGATGGAAGTCCAAAATGGCCACGAGGAGGCATTTGCGGAACTGGTCTCCCGGTACAAGCTGCCGCTGTTGAACTTTTTTTATAAATTGTTGTGGGACCGGCAGTTGTCGGAAGATTGCTGTCAGGAGGTCTTCTGTCGGGTGTATCGCCACCGCAACAGTTACGTTCCGACGGCAAGGTTCGCCACGTATTTGTATCGCATCGGCCGGAACCTGTGGATCGACAGGTACAGGTCGCGGCGGAACATCCCACAATCTATTTCGCTCGAAGCAGAAGCAGGGCAAGGCGGGCGCGCGGTTGGCGATTTCCTGGCGGCGAACGCGAACGACCCGTCCTATGACCTCGAGGTAAAAGAGCAGTTGAGCCGCGTCCGCCGGGCCCTGGATTCCCTCACGCCCGACCTGAGGGAGACGCTTGTTCTGGTGAAATATCAGGGGCTAAAATATGCGGAGGCGGCGGGAGTTCTCGACGTGCCGGTGGGCACGGTAAGGTCGCGCATTCACGCCGCACTTGAGCAGGTCCGTTCGTTCCTCTCCGTCGCACAAGGGCAGGCGAAATGAGAAGGCCATAGTGAGAAGCGACAAGAAACAGTGCGAGGAAATTCGGTCGCTTCTGCTCGACCGCGCCGTGGGGCGGTTAGGCGGCTCTGACGTGGCGGCGGTGGAGGCGCACCTCGAGGCCTGTTCCGAATGCCGCAGGTACGCTGGGGAGTTGGGGGCTACTGTCAGGCTGATGAAGAGCGTGCCTTCCATCGCTGCGGCCGAAGGCTTTGATGCCACATTGAGCGCGAAACTGGCGGCCGAAGGGCTGGGCCGCAAAAAGAGACGGGCTGCACTGCTTGCCGTGCTTGTCGTGGCGCTGCGCAGGATGCGGCGGTTCGAGTTGGGCGTTGCGGTGTACCCGCTGGTATTGATGGCCATGGCATACATGCTCTGGGCGATGACCGTGAGGAAGCCTGGCCCCTTTCGGCCGGCCCATCAGTATCAGGTCAAAGAGGGGCGGCTCATGCTGTGGACCCACCAGCCCCGGCAGAGGGAGGTGAAGCTTTTTGCTCGTATCGACAGGATGGCGGCAAAAGAAATCCGCGATTTACCCAATGCACCTTACCAGCCGGGCGAGCTGGAGTATTTTCAACCGTGGCCTGCGGAGTTGGAGCCTGTTCGGCTCGACCTCGCGCAGGTCGAGTGGGAGCCGGTGGTGCTGAGGGCGCCCAGGACAGTGAGAGAACTCGAGAAGCTGCCCGAGCCAGCTGTTTCTGTTCCTCTGATGCTGCGAGTTGCCCCGCCGGGTGGTGCGGCTTTGGGCCGGGCGCGGTTTATGACTATCAGGAACTCGATGCCGGGCGTTCGTGTGGCGGTCTCGCGGGGCTTGGTATGGTTATGCAAGAATCAAGAGCGGTCAGGTTGTTGGTCTGCCGGTGAGGGGCGCAGCCGGGCGCCCGTTGCGGTGGGCTATAGCGATGTGGAAGTGACTGCGGCGGCCCTGTTGGCGTTTATGGAGTCGGGCTTTACGCCTGGCGCTAGGGGCAGGCTTTCGAGGTGCCTCCGCGCGGGACTGACCTGGCTGGTGAAGCAGAAGGGCGAGGGCGGGATGTTCGTGGCGGCCGGTCCACGGCGACTCCAGGCCCAGGCGATGGCATGTGTGGCTTTGAGCGAGGCGCTCCGGCTTTCCGAGGAGGTGCCCGTCCGCATGCGGTTCCGCCCGATTATCCAGGAAGCCGTAGCGACCCTGGTGGAGAAGCAGTCGAGTTCGGGTGCGTGGGGTGATGGTGACGCGGAGTTAACTGCCCTGGTGCTAATTGCTGCGCGGGCTGCACGTACCGCGGGACTCGCGGTCGATGCCGAGGCGCAGAAAGCGGGACTTGTCTGGCTGGAATCATACAGGAAAGGGTTTGAGCAACGTATTTATGCGAACAGGGGGCTGAGTTCGGACACGGGGAAGAGCGTGTCATACAGCACAATAGGGGAGGTCGTCGCGTCGGGGGGGGCAGTTTGTGCGTCTGCCCAAAGAGCGAAGGAAGCGGCTAGGCGGCTTGGTGGGGCCCCGGTCGTCTGGGAGTCGGGTGATTTCTTCCGCTGGTACGCTGCGACGCTTGCGGCGTATCGGCTTGGCGGGCAGTTCTGGCAGCAATGGCGAGAAAGCCTGCTGCGCCGGCTCATTCCCAAGCAGCGCGGATGGCTGGGCTCGGAAGAGGGTGGCGCCGACCGCGGAAGTTGGGAACCCCACGGGTTGTGCAGAAACTGCGGGAAAGCATACACCACCGCCATGGCTGTCCTCAGCCTCACCGCTTCGTGCGGTCACTCACCGGTTTACGGCGGCGCAAAGTAACAAAGGTCATCGGCGCCCGCTAAGCCTACGAAAAAGACCTCGCCAACCTGACGGAAGTCACGCGTTTTTCCGGCCAACTGGACATTTGACATTGGCGACTTCATGTGCTTTACTTTACCGGGGAGCGAGGGAGATTTCGCGGGGTTGGTACAAGGGTGGGGTTACGGACAAGGTGAAAAAAAGAAGTTGGATACAGCCATCGGACGCGGCGAGATACTTCGACGTAAGTCCCTCCACCATCCGGCGCTGGATATCCGACGGCAAATTGCGCGCCGCAAAGCTGCCTACCGGGCACTTGAGAATACTCGCCAGGGACGTCATAAAGTTCCTGCTCAAACAGGGGAGACCAATTACGGGCCAGTTGGACTACCTGTCCAGCAAGCACGTTTTGATTATCGATCCTGACAGGCCGGCAGCGAATAGCATGGCTGTGGCGCTCCGCGGGACAAGTGGGTGCAAGGTCACGGTGGCCCAGACGGCGTCGCAGGCTAAAGGCCTGCTGAACGGTTCGCGGCCGGACCTCGTTTTGCTGGGTGTGCGGCAGCCCCCCTCCATCGCTTCAGCCTCCACCGCCTCCGACCTCCTCATCCTGGCCGACGGCACAGACGACGCATCGGCGAAAGACGCCCGCAAATACGAGGTTGCTTTCCAGCTGAGCGAGATCCTCCAAACGCCGGTGGACGAGAACGTCCTGGCGTCGCGGGTTGCGCACGTGCTTCTGGGATGATACGGTCTCGCTCCTGGCTGCCAGTGGTGGTCTTTTGGGTTGCCCCGACCTGCGACGGAACCCTACAATTAGCATGTAAGGAGATGATTTACGAGGATGGAAACGTGAGAAGGACTCGGAAAGGCGCTTTCACACTCATCGAGTTGCTGGTGGTAGTCGCACTTATACTTGTACTCGTCTCGCTTGTGGTAGGTCCGCTGGCCGGCGCGCTGAGGTATGCGGAGCGCGCTAGCTGTCAGAATAACCTGAAACGTATGGGCGAGTGGTTCCTCAGCGAGGCGGTAAAATTCGGCTCCGGCTACCCACTTGGTGGGACGAGTCCAGGAAAATGGGGAGGCGCCTACGCGGCGATGAAGGACGCCCTCGAGTGCCCTGAGATCGGAAGGTGTCCTGCCGTCAAGGCGGGTTCCCCCATCAACCCGATTGGATGGGCGACATGTTCCTATGCCTACGTGGGTCACCTCACCCCGACATACGCCTCTGATGACCAAGCGGAGGGGAAACAGATATGGAGCCTTGACTGGGCGGGGGTCGAGCGAAAAAGCGGCTACGGCCGTGACGCTTTCCCCCGATTCAAGAACCTTCCATTAGCGGACAACATCGAGTTCAACGACCAGAGCATTGATAGTGAGGGAGATGATGAGGGAGATGAGAGTGAACCGGAAAACCCCACCATCCCCGACCACCAAGACATCTCCCCGTGCCACAGCTTCGACGTTGGAAAGTATCGCACCGAACGGGCATTACGAGAGATACCCCAGAGCCCCGAAGACCACCGCGGAAGTTTGCCCCTCTTGATGGACATTCTTGTGTTCAAAACTGACTCCGAGAGCGATCTATGCTCCAGCGGTGACACCAGCTGGAAGGCGACGGATCTGGGCATCAATACCGAGCAGGATAAGTACGACCACCTGTGGGCAAACCACTGCAGCACATCGGCGAAATCCAAGAACGACTGGGGCATAAACATCTTCTATACAAACGGCAGCGTGCAGTGGAAAGATTGGGACGAACTCAGGTTCCAGGTGATGTCATCATCAGAGGACGGAGGCCCACCTTACTATTGTTACTTTTATTGACCCGATTTTACAGGCAGCGACGTCGGTGAGGTACAGGCGGTTCGGAAAAGGCCCGAAATAGTCCCCTGAGGCAAGCCGGCGCGTTGTAGCTTGCCTGGATGCGCGTCACTTCTCCGGCAAGATTCGGCGAGACTAGTCGGGCGTCTCTGGGGGTTCCGTTCTCATTTCGCCTAACTGGCGTACTGCGTTCTTATGCCACCGGCTGCCTTCCTCGACGTATCGCAGGACTTTCTCGAAAAGTTCAATGGCTTTCTTTCTGCGCCCCTGGTAACGCAGGTCGCGGGCCTGCTTGTAGTAGACTTCCGCACGGTGGTTCAGGTCTGCCAGGCCGTCCTTGCCGATAGTGGCGCGCGGATCCCACCTCATTGCTGTCAGATAGAGTTTTCGCGCAGCTTCCGGCTCATTCTTTTCAAGCGCATTGTTGGCACGCTTATTATATTGAAGGGCTATTTCCTTCCTTCTCTCTCTGCCGCCCAGTCTGCTGAGCTGAACCACCGCGCGCTGGTGGTAGGCGTTGTCGTGGGACGGCTCTTCGGTTGCTGCCTCAGTATATTTCTGCCTAGCTAGCTCATAATCCTCGTTTTCAAGCGCCGCATCGGCCTCCTTCAACAACTTCATTAGTTTTTCGATTTTCCTGCGCAGCGGGTACAGCCTGACCAATTTGTTCTCGGTAATCACACTGATGGCCAAGGCTCCATCGCCTGCCTTGTAGCGGGACCTGGCGACCTGCCTCTTTTTCTCACGGTGCAGCTCAGCCAGGCGGGCGTCGATGCGCTGGCGGAGTTCGACCTTCCGCGCCGCCAGAGGGCCGCCGTCCTCGACCGCATCAAGGAGTTTTCGGGCTGCATTGAGCGCGGGGACGCTGTCCTCCCGCAGCCGGGCGTTGGCGTTTTGGAGGACTTTTTCTTCTTTCAACCGTTTTCGGGCCGTCCGCTGGCCACTGACTATATCCGGTTTTTGCGTCTCCGAGGCGTATTTGCCAGCGGCCTTGTAGCACTCTAGCGTGCCGCTCCAGTTCATCTGCTCTAACGCTTGCTTCGCCAGGCGCATGTGTTTCGTGTAACAGGCTGTCCGCGTTGCCGCTATCTGCTCCTTGTGTTTCTTGTACACGGTGCTGTTTGTGGGCAACTTTTCGAACTCCTTCAGTGCCTTCTCCGGCTCATCCGCACGGAGGTACTTTTTGGCCTCGTTGGCGTCATTCTGTTGCCGTCGGACGTCGTAAATCCACTTGATACGGTCGGAGGCGAAGTTCCGAACCCTGGCCGTGGCCCAGCGGTTCTCAAATAATTGGTGCAGGGAAGATTCGACTGGGAGCCAGTTGAACTCATCAGCGCTCTCGCCCGATTTATCCCACTGCTTGGCGATTTCGCCCAGAGTGGAGGCGACGCCATAGGAAGAATACTCTTTGTGCGCGACTTTCAACTGCTGGTGTGCCTTCTCGAACTCGCCCTTGTTCATAAGGTCGAGACTTTGATCGACCAGTTCGTTGTACCTGCTCCTGGGGAAGGCGTGCTTTGGGCGCCCGTTTTCGTTGTTTTTCGCGGTCCCGGAGGTGAGCGCTAGAGCGATAATCATGAGCAGGCCCACCGCGATAGCACCGGCTATGAGGTAGGTGTTCCTTTTTTTGTCGGCCGCTTCCTTCTCCGCGTAGTACCCGCTCACGTCCGCCTGCGCCCCTGCACCGCGCGGCACGATTTCAACCTCGCGGTTGGTTCTGGGGTCCCGGAGGTACATGTGCCCGTCGCGTGCGACGCCCTGGGGTTGGCCAGACGGGGCCCCCGCCCCGTATGCCTGGGGGACAAACGACCCGTCCACTGGGGTGTCGTCCTTCGCCTGTTCGTCGCCGAAGGAGATGTCCTGCTGTTGTGGTTGTTGCGCCGCGGTGGGTTCAGCGGGTTCGGGCGCTGCGGCCCGTTGCCCCTCATCGGCGGGCTGGTAGTCGAAGGTGGCAGCCTGCGCCGGGCGAGCACCGGCCTCGTCCGCCCCGCCGCCTGCACTGGTATCGAGGACCAGGCGATATCCTGCGAGTGAGACTTCATCGCCCTGCTTAAGGACACAGGAGGTCACGGGCGCGCCGTTCACCATTGTGCCGTTCGAACTGCCCAGGTCACGTATGGTGACCTGGTTGCCCTCTACGTGGCATTCGAGGTGTTTTTTGGAAACGCGTTGCCCCTGAACCACGACGTCACAGGATAGGTGCCTGCCAATAATTTGGCTGCCCTCATGGAGCGGATAGGAACGGCGGACGCCGCCTTCTTCTGACCAGAATTGCACGGTTTCACCTGGCCTTTCGCTTGATCCGTTCAAGGGTGCGGTTGAAGATGATTTCAAGTTTTTGATTCTTTACATCGTCCGGGTCCGGGATCAGATTCCGCAATTCTTCCACTGCCTGCGCCGCGCCGCGGTCGTCTCTGTCCTTGAGCATGGCCCGCGCCTGGAGGCTGATTTCCTCGTACCTCGTATCGATGAATTTTTTTTCCTGCATATACTGACGGTCGGCGTCGCTGCGAAGGGCCAGGCCCTCACGAGTCCTCACCGGCTCCAGCAAATCGATGGCCTCCTTGTATTTCTTCATTGCTCGATAGACATAGCCGGACCGTTTTGCCGACTTCCCTGCCCCTATGAGGAGTTTTGCGCGGGCGACGCGCT
>JAUWIN010000013.1 GCA_030605345.1 Candidatus Brocadiia bacterium | reverse complement strand
GCGGGCATACATGCTTCGTCGCGCTCTGCGGAGTCGATGACGACGTTATCGAGCGTGACGTTCTGAATGGGTCGTTCCGGCAGGCCGATGAACACGCCAGCCGATGCCATTCGTCCGCGCGCGGTCACGTTGCTCAGGTGGATGTTGCGAATCAGCGGGGTGGACTCTACCACTGGCCTGGGGTCGGGGTCCGCCACGATGTGGCGGGTCTTATCGGTCGCGCCGCAGGTATAGTAAAGGTTCATCACGATCGGGCACATTACGTCCTTCATTATGATGTTGCTGAAGTGGAGGTCTTCGAACACGCTGTACCGTCCGCGATTGGATTTCAGCCGAACGCCTCGGTCGGTGCCCACGAAGACGCAGTTGTTGACGGTCACGTTCCGGATGCCGCCGGCGCCGTCGGAGCCGGCAACTACCCCGCCGTGCCCGCGCAGCATGGTGCAGTTGGTGATAGTCACGTTCTCGGTCGGCTTGCCGACGCGATACCCGTCGTCGTTCATCCCCGATTTCATGCAGAGGCAGTCGTCGTTCACATCGAAGTGGCAGTTGGCGACACGAACTCCGTTGCACGAATCGATGTCGAGCCCGTCGCCGTTCGGCGCGCCCGGCGGGTTGCGGAAGGTGACATCGTGGACGGTGACATTCTCGCAATAGAGCAGGTGGGTGTTCCAGAATGGCGAGTTCTGGTTGGTGAAGCCGTCGAGCCGGACGTTGCGGCAGTTGTTCAATTCCATCAGCGGCGGGCGGAGGATTTGTGCCACCAGACCCGCGCCGCCGCAGTCGGTGTCTTCATATCTACCTTTGTTGAGCCGTGCAAATTCCTTCTCGCGATGGGTGTTGGGCGTGACCACGCCTGCGCCGCACCGCTCATAGAAGTAGTCCCACCACCTCTGCGGGTTACCGTCGAAAGTGCCGTTGCCGGTGATGGCGATATTTTCGAGGTCTTTGCCGAAAACAAGGGGCGAATACATGAAGAGTTCGGTGCCCGCCCAGCGGCTCTCCACGGTCGGGTAGTCATCGAAGTCGTCGCTGAAAAGAACCGTCGCCCCGGACTCCAGGTGGAATGTCATGTTACTGGCGAGGCGGATCGCCCCTGTGAGGAAGGTTCCCGGCGGTACGACGACTGTCCCGCCGTCGGCCGCGCTGCACGCGTCGCCGGCGCGGCGGATGGCGTCGGTGTTCTTGGTCTTGCCGTCAGCGACAGCGCCGTAGTCTGTAATGTCGAAGTTGTGCGGTGCCAAGGGCTTCCTTTATTCACGTTGACCGCTGGCGGACTGGGGAACTTTTACCGCGTGCGTTCCTTTGTGTCAACCCTTCCGTGAAGCCTTTTCACGTCAGGCACCTGTTTGCAAGGGGCTGGCGCGAGCGATAAAATCGGCGAGTGGGTTTTGTTTGAAGGTGTAATAGAGGATACCGTCGGTGCAGTCGTTGGGGGTGTTGATGGCGCGTATTTACTTCGGCCTCATTTTTTGTTTGGCGACTTTTTGCACCGCAGAGGCGGGTGAAAATCCACGGGCGCTAAAATGGTTTGCGGGCGACTGCGATGTTTTGGTATGGCCCACGGCGAAGTTCACCGCCGCTGACCGCGCCCGACAGGCGGCGACCGGGGGGCTCAGTTGGATGGTCGTGTGCAGCGGGGTCCGGGGAAGGGCGCTAATCGAGCCGGGTGCTCTGCTCAGACTGGCAGAATTGAGAACGGGAGACGTGAACGCCATCGGCGCCCTGCGATGGCACGCGCCGGTCCCCATCAGTGAGGACGTCATCTGTCTGGGGATCGAGCCCGACCTCCCCTTGCCGCGGCCCGGTGCCCAGGATGTTATCGACTGGACGAATGCCTTGGGCGGCGCGACCATACTTGCCAGCCCGGGCCGGAAGCTCGAACGCTATGCGGACACGCTGGCTCGGTTTACCGCGTTCGAGGCGTTCCACGGGGGGAAGTGGAACCCTGAATGCGCCGTTGGGGGCGCCTGGGACAAACTGCTGGCGGCGGGCCGGCGGGTGTGCATCGTCGGCGGGTCGTCCGACAGGACCAGGCCGGTGCTCGGGCGCGGCGCTTGTGCCACTTACGTATTGTGCAGGAGCAATGCGGAGGCCGATATCGTTGCGGCCATTCGGGCGGGCAGGGTCGTCGTCGCCGAGCGGGACAACATCCGGCTGAACTTCACCGTCAATGGCGCGCCGCCCGGCTCCGTCGTCAAACCAGAGGGTGACCGGGTCGCGATTACAATCGGCGTGGAGGCGCGGGAGAAGGTTGACGAAGTGAAGGTAATCGGTAACGCAGGTGCCGCTGGTGCCGAGATTTCGGTTCTCCGAACTCTCGTGCTCGGTGCGAAACGCACATCACAAACCTTCACCCTGCGGCTGGGCAGAACCACCCGGTATCTGCGCGCCGTGGCCGTGATCCACAAGGGTGCGTGCCGCACGATGACCAATCCGGTCTTCATCGGCCCTCACGCCCCCGGCCCGATGGCGCCACATGCCAGAGAGGAGCAGAGCCGACTTATCAGCATGGCCGTGAAAAAGCTCGACTGGAGCGATGAAGCCCGGGCGAGGGCTATCCTGGACAAGCTGCTGGACCACCGCGACACCGGGCCGTGCGCCGCGGTAGTGCTCGGCCGCACCTTCAGCAAGAAGCAACTGGACCGGATTCGGCCATTGCTCGAATCCCCACGTCCGTCCGTCCGCGCCTTGGCAGCATACATCCTCATCCGGGTGGAGGGCGAGGCGGCGCTGCCTAACATCCTGCCGCTGCTGAAGGATGAGGCAAGCGTCCCGAGGGTTTATGCCGCCCGGACGCTTGCGAGGTTCGCAAAGCAGGAACACCTCGAGCTGGCCCTGCGGGCGTCGCGGGACTCACGGCGGGAGGTGAGACAATACGGGCTTGCGTCGCTTGCCCGGATTCCTTGCAAGAAATCGCTGCTGCGGCTGCGGAAGGCACTCGATGATCCCGTGCCGGCGGTTAGGCACGCGGCACGAACACAGCTTGACGTGATGCTCAGCCTGGAAAGCGGTCACGAGGCGCAATTTATCGATGCCTTTAAAACCGGGAAGCTGGACAGCAAACTCCTTGAAGTAGCGGTAACCCGGGCCGAACTCCGACCTCTGGTCAGGGAAGCCGTGGGCGGAACAGAGCAGGAAGCGGAGGAGGCTAAGCCGGAACATCCCCCCGGGGAAGGGCAGCCTGGTTTCAGGAGTTTGTCGGCGGCGCAGACCAAGCAACCGCCGGAGATCGACGGTCTCGGCAAGGATAAGGTCTGGGAGGGAATCCGCCCCGCCGGGGAGTTTGTGCTTGCCGACGGTAACCCGGCAGCGCACCATACCACGGTGAGGGCTGTATATGACCAGGAGGCGCTATACCTGTTGGTTGAGTGTGTTGAGCCTCAGCCGCAGCAGATTGTGGCAAATGAGAAGAGCCGCGACAGTCACGTTTGGGTGGACGATTCGGTGGACATTTATATATGTCCGGCCGGGAGCCGGGAGAAAGAAGACCCTACCTACTACCGTTTTTCCGTCAATTCGCTCGGTGTGAAGTTCGATGAGCAGCGCCGAAGCCGGCATTGGAACGCTGACTGGGATGCTGCCGCCTCAGTGGGCAAGGATAGTTGGACCATCGAAGTGGCATTGCCGTTCCGCAGTTTGCGCGTCGGAAGCCCAACCAACCGAAGGACAAGGTGGCTGATTAACGTTGTTCGCCACCGCCGCGTCAAGCCGGAGGAGGAAAGTTCTTTCTCTCCGGGTAACCCGCGCGCCCCCGGCACATACGCCGAACTGAGGTTTGAGTGAGGCGCGTCGGGTGGCGCGTCATTTCAGGGCTCTTCCCGCGGCTCGGTTTATTTGACTTGTCCGGCGCTTGCGGCTATCATCCGCATATCATCTGACGCTCCTGATGCTCGATGGATTTTTCGATGCCGCGTTCAGAAAACTTCGTCCACCTTCACGTGCACAGCCACTTCAGCCTGTTGGACGGTGCATGCAGGCTGGAAGACCTGGTATCCCGAGCGGCAGAGCTGGGTATGCCAGCCCTGGCGCTGACGGACCATGGGAACATGTACGGCGCGGTCCAGTTCTTTCAGGCGGCGAAAAAGGCGCACGTAAAGCCGATCATTGGGTATGAGGCCTACGTGGCCCCAGGCTCGCGCACCTCGCGGGAGGCGGCGGGGATGCGTGAGGCAGCATTCCACCTGACCCTGCTTGCAGAGAACGACACAGGCTGTTACAACCTGTTGAAGCTCGCCTCTACGGCGTTTCTCGATGGGTTTTACTACAGGCCCCGCATCGACAAGGAAGTGCTTGCCCAGCATTCTGAGGGGCTCATCGGGCTTTCGGGGTGTATGAAGGGTGAAATTCCGCATCTCCTCCTGACGGGCGCGTGCGACGACGCGGTGAGCGTGGGACGACAGTATGTCGAGATTCTGGGGGCGGATAATTTTTTCATAGAACTCCAGGACAACGGGCTGGAGCAGCAAAAACAAATCCTTGACCCGCTGTGTGATGTCGCAGGTGAACTCCGGGTGGGAACGGTGGCCACAAACGACATCCATTATATGAATGCGGAAGATGCGCGCGCCCACGACGTGCTGCTTTGCATCAACACCGGAAAGACGCTGGAAGATACGCAGCGGATGCGGTTCCAGACAGACCAGTTTTACTTCCGTACGCCGGAGGAGATGCGGCGGGTGTTTGCCCATTACCCGGCTGCTGTCGAAAACGCCGCCCGCATTGCAGAGCGCTGCAACGCCCGCATCGATTTAGACACTCCCCACTTTCCGGACTTTACCTCACCCGACGGCAGCGACGCCGCCACCTTCCTGCGCAGCCTGTCCGAGGAGGGCTTTGCGGAGAAATATCCCGGTAACCCGCCTGAGGCGCGCGAGCGTCTGGAATACGAGTTAAGCGTCATCAACAGGATGGGCTACGACACCTATTTCCTCATCGTGTGGGATTTCGTCCGCTTCTGCCATGAGAGCCACATCCCGGTAGGAACCAGGGGCTCCGGGTGTTCGAGTCTGGTCGGATATTGCGTCGGTATTTCGGCGGTGGACCCGCTCCGCTATCGCCTGATGTTCGAGCGCTTCCTCGACCCAGAGCGCAAGGAGATGCCAGACTATGACATCGACCTGTGCGAGCGGCGGCGCGGCGAAGTCATCGACTACGTGCGCCAGAAGTACGGCGCCGACAACGTCGCCCAGATTGTCACGTTCGGCACGCTCAGAGCGAAGGCCGCCATACGCGACGTAGGCCGCGCCATGGCGATACCACTGGCGCAGGTCGACGCAATCGCCAAAAAGGTCCCCGCAGCGCTTCACATCACGCTCGACCAGGCGATGGAACAGGAGCCCGACCTGCGGGAGATGTACGACAACGACCCCCAAATGCGGGACCTGTTTGACATCGCGCGCAAGGTCGAAGGCCTGAATCGGCATTGTTCCACCCACCCTGCAGGGGTGGTCATCGCAGACCGACCGCTCTCGGAATATGCCCCCCTCTGCCGGCCGGGCGGCGGAGAAGTTACCATCCAATGGCCGATGAAAGATGTGGCCTCCATCGGCTTGCTCAAGATGGACCTGCTGGGGCTGCGGACCCTGACCATTGTGCAGGAGGCCCTTGACCTGATTAGGGAAACAACCGGGGAGGAGGTTAACCTCGAGAGCGTGCCACTGGACGACGAGAAGACCTTCGAACTCTTTCGCCAGGGGAACACCGAAGGCGTCTTTCAGTTTGGGGCGAGCGGCATACGCGCGATGCTGCGCCAGCTGAAACCGGACAAGATTGAGGACCTGATTTCCGCGAACGCTCTCTACCGACCCGGGCCGCTCGGCGGCGGGATGGTCGAGGAGTTCATCAAGCGCAAGCACAACCCGGAACTCATTACCTATGACCACCCTATCCTGGAGGAGTGCCTGAGTGAATCGTATGGAATCATGGCCACCCAGGAGCAGGTAATGATGATACTTCACAAACTGGCAGGGCTTTCGATGTCACGTGCCCTTTCACTGGTGAAGGCTATCACCAAGAAGAACACGAAGTACATCAAGGAGACCAGGCCGGACTTCATCAGCGGAGCCGTCGCAAACGGTGTGTCCAAGTCGCTGGCCGAGCGCATCTTCGAACTCATCGAGTTCTTCGGGGGATATGGCTTCAACCGGGCCCATTCGACCGCTTACGCCCTGCTGGCGTATAAGACGGCCTACCTGAAGGCGCACTACCCTGTGGAGTTTATGGCGGCGACACTGACGTGCGAGAGCAGCGATTCCGACAGCGTGGTTCGCTACGCGGACGACACCAGGAAAATGGGCATCGAGCTCCTGCAGCCCTCGGTCAACCACAGCCGGACAGAATTCACCGTCGATGACGGCAGGGTGCGGTATGGCCTCAGCGCAATCAAGGGAGTCGGTCAGAAGGCGGCCGAGGCGGTCGTGACAGGGCGGAACCAACACGGTGAGTTCAAAAATTTCTATGACTTCTGCGATTCGGTTGACCTCCACGCACTGAACCGGCAGGCGGTCGAAGCGTTGATTAAGTGCGGCGCGTTCGACTGTACCGGCGCCCGGCGGGCGCAGCTCATGGCGGTGGTCGAGCCGGCCCTTCGGATCGGCGCAACTGTCCAGCAGGACCGCGAACGGGGCCAGGTGGGTCTGTTTGCCCGTTCTTCTGATCCAGAGGTGGAGAAAAACGTGCAGCAGGCGCTCCCCCAGGTCCCTGAGTGGCCGGAGAGCACACTGCTGGCCAACGAGCGCGAGCCCGTGGGCCTTTACATCAGCAGCCATCCGCTTGTAAGTCACGAGCGCCTCCTGCGGACCTTCTCGACGCTCAACGCCAGGGCGGCTGCCGACGCCGAAGACGGCACGCCCATCCTCATCGGCGGGTTGGTCGAGGGCCTGAGGGTCAATGCCATCAAGGGCGGCCGCTCCGCCGGGAAGAAAATGGCGCGGTTCGCACTGGAGGACCTTGCCGGCACTATCCAATGTGTGATGTACGAGGAGGATTACGAGCGCTACGCCGAGTCGCTCCAAAGCGGCCACCCGGCGTTCGTCAGGGGGTTGGTCAGCCACCGAATGAAAGAGCCAAGCATTCGAGTGCGTGAAGCGTTTGACTTTGACCAAGTGCGCCCGAAGTTCACCCAGGGCCTGGTCCTCTCGCTTGCAAGGGAGGCAGCCAGCGAATCCGCCTTTGCGGAAGTCCGCAAACTCCTCCAATCCAGCCGCGGCAAGGCGCACGTCTTCATCGAACTCCCGGATGACGACGGCCGCACAGTTCTCCTTGAGGCGGGTGGGAACTTGAGGGTCGCTGTGACCAACGCGTTGTGCCAGCGCCTTGAAGACCTCCTCGGCGAGGAGAACGTGAGGCTTACCCCCAAGCCCGACCGTGCCAACAGCAACCGCGCAAGCTCCGGCAGAAACGCGCGGAGCAGGAACAGCTGGAACAACCGCTCGAACGACCGCACACGCCGGTAAAGCAAGGTGATGTTCTGAAGGAGAAATTATTGGAAAGAACACTTGTGATTTTGAAGCCGGACTGCCTGGCGAGGCGCCTGGTCGGAGAGGTGGTCGGCCGTTTCGAATGGAAGGGGCTGCAAATTGTGGGGATGAAAATGCTCAAAATCAGCCCGGCCGTTGCCAGAAAAATGTACGCCATTCACAGGGGCGAGGAGTTTTACCAGCCGCTGGTCCGTTTTATGACCAGCGGCCCTGTGGTCGTAATGGCGCTGGAGGGTAAGGACGCCGTCGCAGTCGTCCGCAAGATGTTGGGCCCGACGTTCGGGCCGGACGCGCCGCCCGGCTCCATTCGAGGTGACCTCGGCATGAGCAAACGTTATAACCTCGTCCACGGCTCCGACACCCGCGAAACCGCCGGACGCGAACTTCCGCTGTTCTTCAAGCAGGGCGAACTGCTCACCGGCACCGCTCCGGACTTCGGCCAAATCTACGACACCACCGGCCCAGAGCCGGTCTGACCCAGACAGGGCGCACGATATGAAAGCCGTACGCCTCTCGAGCCGCAAAACCATAGCCGTTCAGGAAGTCAAGCCAGTTCAGCCCGGCCCGGGCGAGGTGGCGATTGCCCCCGATTACGTCGGACTGTGCGGGACCGACCTGCACGTGTTCCTCGGGCAGTTTGAAGAGCGAGTCCCATACCCCGCCATCATGGGTCACGAGTTCAGTGGGCGGATCGCTGAACTCGGCCAGGACGTCGGAGACTTCAAAATCGGCGACCGCGTGGTGGTGGACCCCGTCTTCCCCTGCGGCGAATGCCCGCTGTGCAAGGCGGGACGGTTCAACAACTGCCTCGACCTCGAGGTCCTCGGGATTGATTGCGCCGGCGCATTGGCAGAGCGTGTCGTCGTGGACGCGGCCAACGTCCTTCACCTTCCCGGCTCGATCAAGCCTAAACACGCAATTATGGCTGAGCTGTATTCAGTTGCTGTCCATTCTCTAAGAATCACCAGCATCGAGACCGGCGACGTGGTGGTCGTCCTCGGTGCAGGCAGACTCGGCCTCTCCCTGCTTGATGTGATGCGCCACACCGGCGCAGTGAAAGTCATAGCCGTGGACATTCTGAGCAGCCGGCTTGCCGTGGCGGGAGACCTCGGCGCCGACTTTGCGGTCAACCCGCGCAACACCGACCCCGTCGAGAAAGTGATGGAATTGACCGACGGGCTGGGCGCCGACAAAGTTATCGAGGCGGTCGGCCAGGCAAAGCAGGTCGCAGGCCGCAAGCCGCCCATGGCGACGGCACTGGACATGCTGCGACCCGGAGGTCAGATTACTGCGATGGGGCAGGGCGACGCCGAAGAACCGTTCTGCTGGAGACCACTGGTGCTGAAGGAGGCCTCCATCGTTTCCTCCCGCCTCAACCTTGGCGATATGCCGAGAGCCATTTCGCTGATGGCCGCCGAGCGGCTTACCCCACAGAAGATCATCACCCACACCATCACGCCGGACCAGGTCCAGCACGGATTCGAAATGATGCACGACCACCCCGACAACGTCATCAAGGTCGTTGTGGACATGTCCGAGTGGTCGGGAAGCTGAGTGTAAAGTCTCCGCCGACAAAAGAAGCGGGCAATTTGCAAAAGCTGTCGGCATGTGCTATATTTCCAGCAGGGTTCATTGATAACCGGGGGCGACAAGGTATCGACCGGACAGGTTGACACCCGAGTTGCGTGCCGAGGTTGTCAGGAGGCCTCGTAAAACACCTGGCACCATTTAGAAGTGCGGATACTAATCTGCGCCTGGCTGCATAACAACAGCCACGTCCACGCAGTCTTGCCTGCGTGATTGCAAGTGGGCGACAGCTAGCAGGCTGGCCTCACGCCTCTCCTCAACGGGCGCAAGGGCGAGAACACTTGCTGAGGTAGCCAAAGTGGAATCCTGTTCACCGGAGTTCACCGCGGCGAGACTCAACGGCAGACTGCTCGCAGTTCTGCCGCTGAACAAAAGATGAACTACGCACGTAGAAGTTCGGGTCGAAATGTCGCGGGACGGGGGTTCGATTCCCCCCGCCTCCATTCTGCGTCGCGGGGAACATGGCTGAGGCGATACCCCCTCACCCCCGGGCCACCCACCAAACAACACGCGGAATCACATTTCCTATCAGTGCTTGTGAGACAGGAGGGCATCATGGCTAAAGAGCTAAGCGCGGCCGAGGTACGCGAGAAACTCGAAAGAAACGTGCGGATCATGTCGAAATGGGCGTGGTTCATGAAGCTGGGTCTGGTAGTCACACTGGCGGTGTTCTTGCTGGCGTTCTTCCTTAAGGATCAGTTGGGGGCAGCCGTATTCGCTTTCGTAGCGTGTGTCTTCTTGATAGGGATTGTCCGTCAGAATCTTCATAAACTCGTGCTCAAATTGACTGCTCCTGCGGAGGAAGAGCAAGTCCAATGACCAAGCAGATCGACTGCGAACTGGGCGTTATCGGGCCGGGGAACATGGCTGAGGCGATACCTCCTCACCCGCGGGCGACCCACGCGCGCCGATGCGGATTGAAATGTCTTAACGGTTCGTAAACCCGAAACGAGAGGCCCGATTACCCCAATGCCGAACCCGACCGCCGAGTGCAAATACTGTGGGGCGACACTCCCCACCGACGAAGTCGAACTGAGCGAAGTCGTTAGGTGTCCCAGCTGTGGCCGCCTGAACGTTCCTTCCTTCTGGTGCAATTCCGAGCAACTCGAAATGCTCCGGCGTTCCAGTAGAGCGAAGGACATGACCGAGTGGAACCAGTGGCGGAGGGTCAATCCTGAAGAGGAAATCTGGCTTCAAGGCGCGGACCTCAAGAACGCCCAGCTCAAAGGCGCGGCCCTCTCCGAGGCCCACCTCGAAGGGGCGCGCCTCTTGCAGGCCCACCTCGAAGACGCGGACCTTAGATTCGCCAGCCTCAAAGGAGCGCACTTTGGGTTCGCCAGCCTCGAAGAAGTACGGCTTCACAAAGCGCACC
This sequence comes from Candidatus Brocadiia bacterium, assembly GCA_030605345.1. Classification (GTDB taxonomy): domain Bacteria; phylum Planctomycetota; class PUPC01; order PUPC01; family PUPC01; genus JAUWIN01. Next base: position 28,423 of record JAUWIN010000013.1, on the reverse strand, counting down.
TCGAACGGGCGTGGCTCTGCGAAGCCCATCTTGAAGGGGCGTTCCTCTACGATGCCCACCTCGAAGGGGCGGCCCTGAACTTCGCCCATCTCGAAGGAGCAGACCTCAGGGCAGCCCACTTCGAAGGGGCGTCCCTGCTCGGCGCCCACCTCGAGGGGGCAGACCTCCGTTTCGCCATCGTGAATGGTGAGACGTGTTTTGTCGAGTGTTTCATCGACCGTGACACCGATTTCACCGGTGTGGGCCTCGGCGACTGCCGCCTGCCCCCCGGCCTCAAGCAGACGCTTGAATACAACATCCGCCGCAAGCGATGGAGAGAGTGGCACCGACGGCAAGGATGGTGGAGGCACCTTTACAAATGGTTCGTGTGGTTGTTCTGGAAAGCCTCCGACTATGGCCGATCGACGGGCCGCGTTATCTCGTCGTTTTTTATCTTGTCTTTGTTTTTTGCTGCCGTGTATTTCTTTTACGGGCTGCTTTGTCCGCCGGGGCTCGTTGATGGGCTGTTCAGCTACGAGAGTGGCGGGGCAGTTCAGCCCATCGACAGCAGGTGGCTTGTTGCTTGGCGGAGTCTTTACTTCTCCGTCGTGACGATGACGACGCTCGGCTTTGGCGATATCGCCGCTCAGCCGCTGAGTTGGTGGGGCCACGGCTTGCTCATGCTGCAAGTGATTCTCGGCTACGTTCTGTTGGGTGCGTTGGTCTGTCGCCTCGCCGTCGTTTTCCAGTCCGACGGGCCTGCGGCCAAGTTCAGCAAGTCACCTAAGCCGGAGCGTGACAGTCCGCAGGAGCAGGACCAGGAACCGGTCGGGGATGCTTGAGTGCTAATGCCTGACCTCCGGATCACCCACCCACGCCCACGCGGGATCACATTTCGTATCAGTGAGGACGTCGGCACTGATGGACAATGTATGGATATTGGGAGAGGGAAACGGGTACGGGTACGTTCTTGCTCTATGCCATAATACCCGGGCCCGGGGCTCGCTGGAAATCGTTGTTGCAATGTATGAAATGTGTTGCGAAAATGGCTGGACATGACACGTGTTAGGAAACCCGATTCGAGAAAGGATACAAACATGACCTACAAAGAAAGGGCCTTGGCCGCATTGAACCATACCAAACCTGACAGAGGCCCGATTCAGGACGGTCCCTGGGCAACTACCATTAGGAGGTGGAGAAGGGAAGGCATGCCCGACTATCTCGACGCGTCGGACTACTTTGGTTTCGATAAGTGGACCACTCTGGGCGCCGATAACTCGCCTCGTTTCCCGAGCAAGACCCTGGAAGAAACAGAGGATTACACCATCTACACCACTTCCTCCGGGGGCGTACGAAAAAGTTTCAAGAATCAGGAATCCACTCCCGAAATCATAGATTGGGCCATAAAAACAAAAGACGATTGGTACAAAAAGATCAAGCCGCGGCTCGAGCCGGACTTCACGAGAATGGATTGGGCGAGCATGCTGGCTCAGTACCAAACGGCGCGTGAAGAAGGGCGTCTCCTAGTTTTGGGCGGTGTGCACGGATACGATCTGGTTCAATCCTATATGAAATCAGACAGCTTGCTTATGGCCATGGCAGAGGACCCCGCCTGGGTGAGGGAAATGTTTACGACCCACGTAGAACTCATGATTGAATCGGCCAAACTTATGATAGAAAAAGGTATTCGGTTTGATGTCCTTTTTACCTGCAATGACATGGGTTACCGCAACTCCTCGCTGTTTTCCCCAAAGACTTATCGTGACGTCGTTTTCGAGGGTGATCAGATGTTGTTCGGCTTTTGCCACGACCAGGGCATGAAGACGATGCTCCACAGTTGCGGCTGCGTCAAAGAACTCATTCCCGGATTAATCGAAGCCGGACTCGATTGTCTGCAACCCTTGGAAGTCAAAGCAGGCATGGATATCGTTGAGCTGAAGGAGAAATACGGCGATGAACTCGCCTTCATGGGCGGCATTGATGTCAGAGCCATGGCCGACCCGGACCCGAGCAAAATTGAGGAAGAGATTGCCCGCAAGTTTGAAGTCGCAATGAAGGATGGGGCTTATATTTATCATTCCGACCATAGTGTTCCTGACAATGTGAGTTTCCAGCAATATCAGAGAGTGATGCAGTTGGTGAAAGAACACGGGGAATACTAACAGTTCCCGTATGTTCCCTTCCGGTTGCAGGATGTCCCTCTCTCAAAGAAGCACAAAAGGAACAAGCAGCGCAATGAAACGGATTCCGATGCGTGGACTGATCGAATTCGCGAGCGACTTAATGGTCGGCAAAGGAATGGATCGCGGCGACGCTGAATACGTTGCCCGTATCATTGTGGAAACAGAGGCTTATCGGCAATCCTCGCACGGCATAGTGCAGCTGCCCATGGTTGTGGAAGGTCTGGGCAACGGGCTTGATCCTGCCGCCAGAGGGAAGGTCCTCCGCCAACAGGGAGTTGTGAGCGTGGTGGATGGCAAGAACTGTGTCCCGGCACTCGCGGTCCGCACAGCCACCCAAATGGCGGTCCGGAATGCGAAGCAATACGGCGTCGGTTTCTCTTCGGTTCAACGTACCGGCTGGGTAGGCGCGCTCGGCATGCACATCGTGGCTGTCGCCGAACAGGGCTTCCTGTGCAAGGCATGGGCACAAGCAAACACGTGCAAGGATTGTGCGCCGTTGGGAGGAACCGAGGCGAAGTTCAGCACCAATCCAATTGCCATCGCAATTCCGGCGGACGGCACACCGGTGCTCTCCGATTTCTCTACCGCCTCAGTTTCGCTCAGCACTACGAGCAGTATGGCGGAAGCCGGCAAGAAAACCGCCGGTCCCAGGTTTCTGGACAGGGGAGGGCGGCCGTCACGCGATCCCGGGGTTGTGAGAAATGGCGGAACCATAATGTTCATGGGCTGCCAGACTGACGGCCACAAGGGATACGGGCTTTCATTGTTTAACGAGGCATTGGCCGCATTGGCCGGAGGGAGCGCGAACAACCCGGAAGCCGAATCCGCCCAGTCCGTTTCCTTGCTGGTCCTCGATCCGGACGCATTCGCGAGTCGTGACTATTTCGTGAAGGAAATGACAAGGTTCACAAAACACGTCAGGAGCTCGAGTCCCATAAATCCTGAAAACCCGGTAAGACTCCCTGGCGAGCGCGGTTTTGTTGCTGTTGAGGATTGTAAAACACACGGGCTCCCGCTTGATGAGGGCAAACTCGGCATGTTGCGCAACCTGGCGCGCGATAACAATGTTCAATTCGATGCGGTGTAATCGAGTTGGACGCCGTTGCTGTGCGGGCTTAGAGGTCGAACGCGTCGGCGAATCAATAATCCGAGCCGTTTCGGTGTGATGCCCCAAGGTCGTTTGCGTCCAATGCCCTTGCACAAGCCCTGCCCCAGCAAACGCGATAGGAGGCCGCTGCATGAATGAACATATCACACCAGACGCCCACCGCACCGACGGGATACATTCTCGCGCTGCCGATGGCACGTACACCATTCCGCCGGAACTCAAACGCATCAGGAAGACAGCGACGTCCAGCAATTTCAGCTGGATCGTCAACCCGGAGGCGGTCGGCTTGGACATCAACAACTGGCAATCCGATCCGTCTCGAATTATCTATCATGATGGCAGATACCACATGTGGATGATCGACATGGACCGGACTCGCTGCCCCGAGGCGAGGGAGTGGTCCAATCCGAACTTCTTCAAGACTCCGGAAGGTCGCAGCTACAGGCCTAATGCGTCGCGGATTCTGTACCTCAGTTCCCAGGACACGCATAATTGGACGGCCCACGGCCATCTTCCCCTTGGTCCGGCGGGCTCGTGCTATGACCTTGTGCTGGAACAAGTTAACGTTGTGTACCAAGAGGGCAGGTTCTATCTGTTCACCGAGGGCTGGTCGACCAATGTCGAGAAGTACGGGCATCGGGCGGCGGGCATTATGTGCCTGGTCGCTGATTCACCCGAGGGGCCATGGACCCAGCCCCCGGATGTTAACGTATTGTTGACGCCCGAATGGGACGGCGTGAGCTGGGATAGCGCCAGAGTCCTCAATCCCCGGCACGTGCATCTTAATGGCAAGTGGTTCATGTATTACAAGGGAGCCCGAAGTGGACCGACCGCCAACGGCGTTGCCGGCGCCGATGACATCACCGGACCATACACGAAAGTCGAAGGCAACCCGTTGATGATTGGGCACGGACACTTCTGCTGGCGATACAAGCACGGGATGCTCATGATTCCGAATTATGACTACAACGATGACGAGCGGTGGATGCACTGGTCCGAAGACGGCCTCCATTTTGCCCCGATACTCAAAAGCGCCGACGTGTTCCTGTTCGGCTCTCTCTACGTTCCTTACGACCTTCTGTTCGGCGAGCCACAGGTGGAAGAATGCACGAGTTTCTGGGGGTTCGAGACCGTTAAATCGTCGAAGGGGCGCGACTCGGACGTTGAACGCATGGAGTGGAGCATCGGCTGACGCGACGGTTGCCGGGCGATCCACTAGACACCTAATCGATCAGAAGGAGGTGAGCAATGAGTAGCAAGCTAATGCTGGTGGTGGGTATTTTGGCGGCGTCGTTTGCAGGCGGAGCGGTTGCGCAGTGGGCGTTATCTGCGACACCGGCGTCGGGTGCGGGTGGCGCCGGCCAAGCAAAGCGATGTGAACTAGCGGGGCAACCAAGCATGACGTCTCGTGAGTAATTTGTTTTGGAAGGGAAATGAAACATGAACAAAGTGCAACGATATGTCGTAATAGCGTGGCTTATTTTGCTCTTTGGCTTACTGCTGTTTCCTCCTATCGATTATTTTACAACAACGCACGGGTCAGGCCTATACAATGTGCACACGGTCTACCACCACGGAAGAACTTTACTCTTCTTTTTGCCTGTTGGGAGAACGAGCTTTAACTATCCCCGTCTTCTCATAGAAGGACTTCTTATAACTATCGCAATGGCAGCTGCGTTTTTGCTCGCGCAGAATATTGGAAATCTTAGCGAGGTAAAAAACGCTTTCAGAAAAATAAAAACCGGACGTTTTGGCCGTCTGTTATGGTGGGGCGTGCTGATAGCTGCGGGGGTGGTTGTGATCGTGGTTGTGGTCATCGTGTTTGATTTATGGCATGGGGGCTGAACGCTGATTGTGGGGTGATACTATGACCGACTCAAACGGGGAAAACGGGCGCGACACTCAAGGCCGCTTTGTCGAGGGCAATCCTGGGGGGCCGGGGAATCCGCACGTCCGGCGCACCGCACAATGCCGGGCGACGGACGGAGACAGCGCGGAGCTCGAGCGACTCTCGCACAGAGACCCGGTGGGGTTCTGGAAACAGGTGATGCCGGGTTTCGACATCCGGAAGGTGACGCCGGAGGAAGTCCTTTTGGTGATCCGCGCCTGGTGCGCGGTGCCGGCGCGGGCGCGAGACGCCGACCTGAGCCGACTCAAAGAGGCGACGTTCTGGTTTGTCCACATCATCAAGCGAGAGATGGGAAAGCGCGCGGAGTCGTTTCGGGCTGCTGATGTGGTGAGGTTTGAGAAAGCGGCGAACTTGTGTGAGCGGTACACCGAACGCGCGGCGGAGCTGAAACACTATCGCGGCGTGCTGGCATACTACCGTTTGCCGGAGGTCTTCGCGGCTGACGCGAGTTGGCGGAGCCAGGAGCCGACGGGCCTGAAGGAAGTGTGGGCGGCGGAGCGACCGCCAGACTATCCACCAATCCCCGAGAACGAGGCGGAGACAATTCGTCAAGGACTTGGGCTGGTTGACGTTCTGTACGGGCAGTTGAAGGGGGAGGCGGGGGGGCGCGGCGGCGGCGGACAGAACATCATAGAAGGGTTCGCCGCGAAGTAGGCCAGGGACTAGGCCCGGCCTGCCTGTGCGTGTCCGCACACGGACAGGACGCAGACAGGCCAGAACTTTTTGGGAGGGTGGAGCCGTGACAAGAGCAGGGTTGCTGATGGTCGTCGGGATTCTGGCGGCGGCTTTTGTGGGCGGGGCCGTTTCGCATTGGTGGCTTTCGGAGGAAGTCGTCACGGCGCGGAAGTTTGAGATGGTCGATGCGACGGGCCAAGTGCGCGCCGTGCTCGGTCTGAGTGTAGAAGGCGCGGCGAGCCTGGTGTTCCTCGACGACAAGGGCAAGCCGCGCGCCGCGCTCGGCCTGAGTGTAGAAGGCGAGCCGGGACTGTTGCTCCAGGATGACAAGGACAAGGCGGGCGCCGCGCTTAGCATGGCAGGAAGGAGCCCGCGACTGAAGCTCTGGGACGAGGACGGCAAAGAGCGCGCCACGCTCAAGTTGACAGAAGGCGAGCCGAGGCTGCAGCTGTCTGACGACAAGGGCACGCCGCGCGCCCTGCTCGCTGTGGGAGAAAACGAGTCGCGACTGATCCTCTGGGACAAAAGCGGCGCACTCTGGAAAGCGCCGTGACTGACGGTTTGCGGAGCGTTGCCCGTCCTGACCCCGGGCAGCCGGAGCAAGACCAGCTCCGACGCATCCTGACACCGAGCATCGCGCACAACTGCCACGCCATCGCCGACGCTATCCGCGCTTTGCCTGCTGCTGAAAAACTCCCTTGAGGTTTTCGTATAGCGTTTCGTAAGTCTCGAAGCCACGAGCATAGACCTCGGCGTTCTGTGGGTCCGGCTGGTATCGCTTCTTGATGCGGACCATGCTGTTGCTGGCGGTCTCCAGGTCGTCGAAAATGCCCGCGCCGACGCCAGCGAGAATGGCGGCGCCCTTGAGGGCTTGTTCTGGTTCCTCGACGACAGCGACGCGGCTCTGCATGGTGTCCGCCTTGATTTGGCACCAGAGGGCGCTCTTGGCGCCGCCGCCAAGGCAGCGAATCTCGCCGACCTCGGTCCCGAGCTCTGCCATCACCTGAACGTTTTTGGCGATCGTGTAGGCGACGGACTCCATGATGGCTCGGATGAAGTGTCCTTTCGTGTGCTTGAGTGTAAGGCCGAAATATACCCCTTTGGCGTGCGGGTCGAACTCCGGCGAGCCCGTCCCGCTGAGGAACGGCAGGAAGGTGAGGCCCTCGCTGCCCGGGGGCACACTCGCGGCAAGTTCACCCATGAGGTCGAAAGGGTCACGGCCCGACGCCTCGGCGGCGGCGACTTCCGATTGGCATAGCTGGTCGCGGAACCACTTGAGCACCATGCCGGCGGTCTCGCCGAACGGTGAGAAGAAGTATTTGCCCGATATTGCATGGCAGTGACACGGCACACGGCATTGCGGGTCGAACGCCGGTGCGTCGATGGGCGCACAGATTGCCATTGCCGACCCGGTGGTCTCGCTCAGCACGCCCGGGTGCGTGACGCCCGCGCCGATGCTGCCGGCGGCGTGGTCATACGCGCCCGTCACCACCAGGGTCGCCGGCGAGAGTGCGGTTTCCTTGGCAGCAGACGGCGTAATCTTGCCGATGGCGGTTCCTGATTCGACCAGCTCCGGCAACTGTTCTGCGGAAATGTCCAGAAACGCCAGCATCTCCTGCCAGTATGCCCGGCGGGCAATGTCCAGCAGCAACGAGGAGGAATAGACCGAGTATTCCGAGACGAACCGCCCGGAGAGCCGATAGATGAGGTAGTCCTCGGCCAGAAGATATTTGTGCGTGTTCTTGAAAATTTCTGGCTCGTGGCGCTGTAACCACCGGATTTTCGTCGCGGTCCATGTCGGACATACTGCCGGTTGGCCTGTGGTTTTATAGACAGTTTCGCGGCCGAAGTGCTTTTCGATTTCATGTGATTCCGCCACGGAGCGATTGTCCAGCCAGGAGATAGCGTTGCGGAGCGGTGCGCCCGCGCCATCGACCGGGACGAATGTTTCGCCCTGGCTGGAAAACGAAACGGCGATGATGGATTTGGTGGCGACGGCACTTTGTTCGAGCACACGGCCAAGTGCGGACAGGAAATTATCCCAGAAGATTGTGGCCGGGACCTCACACAGGTCCTCGCCGGTAGTCAGCAGCGCGTATTCCTCGATCGCCGAGGTAACACGCCGGCCTGCCTCGTCGAACAGCCCCACCTTGACCGCCGAGGTCCCGAGATCGACAGCGAGGATGTGCTTCATTCACAATGCCCTCGATGAGAATGGCCAGACCTGACGCCTGCTACACGCTGGCTGCGGGTGAAGAGCAAGTGATTCTACCCGACAAACACGCCTTCGATTCCGGTCAGGTGCAGCAGTTCTCGCAGTTCCGCCCGGATGTCGCCGTAGGCGATGGCATAGTGCTGGCTGAGCATGCGCTGTGCGAACTCATCGCCCAGCCCTTTCATTTCGACTTCCATAGCCGGATACGGCAGGCAGCCGATTTCCTGGAACTTACGAGGAAGGTGTGCTTGCCCGTGACCGACGTGCATCTTGAGTTTGCGGTCGGGCGTGTATCCCATGCGGGCGATTGTAACTTCGCCCTCCTTGTAGGTGGTGCAGTTGGCCAGCCCCTCATACAGTTCTGTGGTGCGGTCAACCTTCGGCTTGCCCAGGCCCATGGCGAACGGGGCGAACCCGCACGCACCCATGACGAGACCATCGGACTCGACGGTATGGATGTCGCCGTAGGAGACAATATCGCCCGTCAGATGGTGCATGGCAATCTGTGCTGCTATCAGCGGGATGTCTCCCTCACAGGAGCAAGGCATCTCATTCCCGAGCATCGACAGCGGAACGCACGGCGTGTAGCCATACTCCTTCGAAAGCTCGTATTGGCATTTGACCGTGAGGCCGGTCCAGTCGCGCTCCTTGGCGAGTTGCTTCAGGGCGTGGTACATTTTGAGCGTGACCTCGAGGTCGCGCGGGCGAACGGCGTCGGAGATCTGCCATTCCTTCTTAGCCTTGGCAATCAACGGGGCGACCTGCTTGGCGGTGACTGCTTCCAGGCGTTTGATGAGCACGTATTGGTCGATCTGATCGACCTCTGGGCCGAAATCGCGCAGCAGCGCAAGGTGGTCGAACGCCGCGGTGTACATCCCCATCGACATATAGCCCAGCAGGCCAATTCGCGAATGCCGCAGCTGGTGCCGGGCGTGTGCTGCACGGGTGAACGTGCGAATATCCTTGTCGAGAGCCTTGTCGCCGGGCTGGCCGTAGATGAACCTGAAGTCCCATCGCAGCTCCTCGAACGCCTGCCGTAGCACCGCGGCGCCCGGGATAGGCCCCAGCGTCCACCATTGCTTTTTGTCCTGCCACATTGTGTGGCTCCACAACAGGATTGGGCTCCCCGCGCAGTCGCGCACGGCTTCGATGACGTTGGTCGCCTCAAGCCAGGAGAGCACAACGACGACAACAAACTCGAAGTCTTCCTTCCGGACCTGCTCGCGGGTCCTTTTGGCGTCGGCAAAATTGATGACGTCAGGCATCGTCTTGATGTCGATGCCGAGTCGTTTGAGGTGCTTGACTGACTCGTTCCGGAACCGCTCGATGAGTTCGTCAGGATATCCCGGGTAGCCAAACGGGATCATCAACGCTTTCGGCTTTTTCATCATGTTTTCTCCTCAAAGAACTTCTCTGCTTTAGCCACAATGCGGTCAATTTCCTCCGCCCCGTCATCGGGCAGGACGTAAGGCTCAGCAGCTGAGAGGACATCCTGCCACCTCCGATGCGCCTTGTCCAGTATGTCCTCGTCGCCTGAGCCGTGGCGACCGAAAAGGTCGCTGAGGTGAAGCACGTCACGGAAGTGTTTGGCCGTGTGCTCATGGGCGAGCACGTTGCCGCCGATGCCGGCTTCACGTATCACGTCTGTTGCAAGGGCTTCTTCATCGATATTCGGGCTGCCAAATGCCTTGTGAATGATATGAGCCATCTCCAGGTCGAGCATGGCCTGGACCGGGCTGAAGGTCCTGCCGCCAGCCAGTATCCCGACGGGGTAGTTGGTCTTTCTGGCTTGGTAACTGCTGACCATTTTGCACATCTTTTCCGCCGCCGACTGCGGACCGGGCAGGGGAGCGTCTATGTAGCCGGTGCCGATACCAAAATCCATGTGGTAGTATTCAGCGAAATGCTGCGAGATCAGCCGATCTTGCATGATTGCACCCGGGGCAGCAAACAAAGCGTTGCCGCTTCTCATGTCCATTACACCGGTAATCACACCCCCGCTGACCCTCGCCCCCGGAGCATAGGAGCGCAGGGCGGTGAACACCCCAAGCACCTCCGCTGTGGCCATCGCTACATTAGCGGCAGGAGTTACCGGGCAACTGGCGCCACTGATGGGCATGGGGATAACCGTGCACGGAAGGCCCTTCTTAGCCAGAGCCATCAGCACCTGGGCGTCATCGGGAGGCAGCTGCAGCGGCGAGATGGTCTCCTTGGCGGTGATGAAGATGGGGTCGGACCGGAACTTATCCCAGCCGCCCCGGACAACGCAGCCGATTTCTATCTGGAACTCCAGGGCGTCCGCCGACCACACCTCGCAGGTATATGGCCGGGAGGTGTGCTTGGCTACTAATGCGGCCGTCTTGATGGGCTTGAGATGCGGCGGAATGGGAGTGCCGTCGTCCTCGCACATATAGATGACGGGGTTCCCGACGTGTCGGACGTCCGGAATCGCCTCACCTAGGCGGAGCATGTCGACCACGTCGCTCCGGTTAGGTTCGCGTTCCTGGCGACTCCCCCAATCGTAGTAGCTGCAACACGCCCCGCCGAACTTTGCGGCGATGGCTCCATCGGTGAAGGACGAGACAACGCCGTTGAGAACCGGGAAGGTTACGCCAGCCTTCATGTCCTCCTGAATGGAAGCTAACGTCTCCTCGACCAGTTCACCAGGGAACCGCACCTGCTGCGTATCGAAGTCCACAGGGGCACCGGCGCGCGCAAGTGACCTCAACAGGCCTTCTTCCATGATTCGCATGCCGGGGTCGGCCAGCAGGGCCAGGGCAGCGGTGTGAATTTGTTCCATCTGCCCGGTGCTCAGCGCGGCATTCACAGTTGGAAGATTCATCCCATTGCCTGTTCAGGCGTCGCTTTTTCACGCACTACCTTGGCCAAGGCGGACAGGAACCGGGCGGGGTCCGACGCCTGAAACACATTTCGCCCGAACACCACCCCCCGCGCTCCAGCCTGAACGGCCTGGTGGGCCATCCGAAGGGCGTCAATTTCTTTGGCCTTCTTGCTTGCACCGAGCACGAAGAGAGGAACACCCGCCGATGCCACGACCTCGCCAAACCGCGGGCCGGTATAGAACGTTTTGATTGCGTCGGCACCCAGCTCGGCCAGGATCCGCGCGCCGCGGTATATCTGGTCGTGCAGCTCAGCTTCAGGCAGCTCCTCGGCCTGGAGCGGGTATAGCTCCCCGATGAGAGGAACGCCAGCTGCCTCGGCCTCAGCGGCGATCTCGGTGAAGAGGCCCACGTTATCTCTGTCCAGTGATTCTTCACCGGATTGCAGTATGCAGGAAGCCATCACCAGGTCCGCCCCGGCCGAAAGCGCCTCAGCCGGGCTGAGAATCCGGCACGTGTGCGCTTCCTTGTAGTTCCAGGGGAAGCAGTAGGACGTCGTCCAGGTGAGCCGCGTGATCATCGCCGGCGCGTGAGGGGCAGCGAAAAAGCTACTGCACTTGCCCACTACCCCCGGGTTGAGAAGGATGCCATCGGCAGCTCGGAGTTTCCCCAGGGTTGCCAGCAGATCGGATAGACCATCAATGGGGCCGAATTCTGCGCCATGGTCCATTGCTACTACGGCCACATTGCGATCCTCGCCCAAGAATCGCCCCAGACGGATTGACTTGCCGCTCATGCTTTTCTCCTGTCAACCGACAGCAACGTGTGCCAGCTACGTTATTTCCCCGCTTTCGAGGAATTCATGCAGCACCGGAACAGGAACTCTTTTGCCATTCTTCGAGACAAACGTTGCCTTGCCTGAAGCGAAGTGAACACGCGCTACCCTTCCGAAGTTTCTTGGCACCTTCACCACGCCCTGGATGTAGTTGACGGCAGTCGGCCGCCTCCGTGAGAACCGTATTGCGGTTGGAATACCCGCTCGCGTCGCGGCGTTGGGCTTGACCGATTCGGCCAACCCGAGGGCGAGGTATCCGCATACGTCCTCCAGGCCAAGACAGCGGTTCCTGCCGAGGAAGGGGGCGCTGTGGAGCCCGCAGTTGCACATCCAGAACACCGTGGTGGGGAGCGCGGCAGCATTCTTGAGGGAGAACCATAGAAACCCTCCCACCGTATTGGTCGCAGCCGTCCATGCAGGCCCGTGGCCGGCTTTCTTGAACACAGCCATTATGTCGCTAAAGCCCGGCCGTGTGGGGAACGTAGAGCAGTCGCCCTATGGTTCATCCTTCCACAGCAGTCGCACGCGACGCAGGGATGTGAATTTCCGCCCCAGCGCCAGTGACTGGTAACCGCCGCTCTTCGGGTCACCAACCACGACGGGGCTGGTCATGCCGAAGTTGAACGAACTGGTCGCCACCAGCAGCGAGCCCTCTGCTTCGGGCACGGCCAGAATTGCGTGGTGGCCCAATGGCGCCGCACCGGTGTAGCCCTCCAACAGATGTCGAGTGTACACCACGTTGTGCCCATCCACGAGGTGAATGGTGCTGGTGATGTTGCCCGGACGGATTCTGGTCTTCATGCCCAGCGTGAAAGTGGTAACCCGGCCGCGCTTCTCCAAGCTGCGGAACGTCCACTTGCGTGTGGCGGGCCCGCCGTGGCAAACGTGTTTCTCCCGCCTGAATGGCGTGGTGTTCTCGCCGAACGGCATGCAGAAGAAATCACCCCGCAATGGCACCAGGACCGGGTCGTCAATCTTCAGGTTGCCGCCGTGCCAGGGATTGATGTAATAGGGCTGGACAGGACGAGTTGTGTTGCGATAGAACTTCACCGGGGCCATGTGCGCACCGAGCTGCGTGACGGCCAATTCAACCGTCCGGCTGCGGACACTCCACGACGGCTGCGATGCAATTGTTTTGATTGTTGGCTTCATCGTGTCCCCTTTTAGCAGAGCTCCTTTTCGGTTTCGCCGATGGCCTCATCAATCAGGTCGAGGCCCTTGAAGAGGGCTTCGTCGTCCATAACGATAGGCGGGCTCATTCGCAGGAGGTGACCGGCAGGGATCCAGGCGAGCCCCTTTCTGAATGCGTTCTGATACACAAGCTTGCCAGCCTCGTCGAACGGCTCCTTGGTTGCCCGGTCCTTCACCAGCTCGATCCCCATCAGGCACCCTTTGGCTCTGACGTCGCCGACGATGGGGTGTTCGGCCTTCATTCTCTCCATCCGCTTCAGTGCGATTTCCCCGAGGTGCGTAGCCCGAGCCAACAGGTTTTCCTCCTCAATCACCTCGGCACTCGCGAGGGCGGCGGCGCAAGCCATCGGGTTGCCGCCATAGCTGCTGGAAGCGGAAATTGACTGAAAGCTCTCCATGTACGGCTCGCGGACGGCGACGCAGGTTACCGGGAAGCCGTTCCCGAAACCCTTACCGATGGTGACAACGTCCGGCACGACGCCCCAGTGCTCCATGCAAAGCCACTTGCCCGTCCGGCCCCAGCCGGCGAGCACCTCGTCGTCCATCAGAAGGATATGCTTCTCGTCACAGTATCTGCGAAGCTTGGGAAAGAAGTCATCTGGCGGCATGATGGTCCCGCCCCACCCCTGTATCGGTTCGAGCACAAAGCCAGCCACGTCGTGAACAGTCGCTCTGTCGATATATGTGTCGTAGAACTCAATATATTTGTCCGTGTCGATAGCGCCATCGTCCTTCAGCCACATGGGCCGATACGCATCCGGCCGCGGCACCATGTGAAAACCTGGTGCGCGCGCCGGCCCGTACGCAGACGACCGTATTTGCCCGAGCGAGACACTACCGTAGGTCTTGCCGTGAAAATCGTAAAAGCAGGAAATCATCTCCTGATGCCCTGTCGCCGCTCGCATCACGCGGAGTCCCGCCTCGACGGCGGTCGTCCCCGAGTCGTAAAACTGGAACCCCTTCAAGTCGCCGGGCAGAACTGCGTCGAGCTTCTCGACCAGGGCTGTCTTTATCGGCGTAGTAAAGTCATGGCAGTTCATCAGCTTGTTGGCGTACTTCGCGACAGCTTCGCTGACCTTCGGGTGACAGTGCCCAAGCCCGGCCACGTAAATGCCGGAGGAGAAGTCGAGGTACTTGTTCCCGTCAACATCCGTCAGCACACAACCTTCCCCGGACTCAAATGCCACTGGAAACAGCTTCACCTGGGAGCTGAGCCCCTTGAAGTGGGCAGTGCACCGAGCATGGTATTCCCGGCTCTTAGGACCTGGTGGAGGTGTGATTACGGAGGGGATTTGCGTCAGGTCAACTTTCGCCCACTCACTCGTGGAGAATTTGGTCTCTTGCATGGAAGAAGGTCCCTGAATGGATGTTATCGCACGCTGAACCGGCGTTGCGCGAACATGTCTCGGCCAGAGCTATACCCTGCTTCGGATTGGATGTCAAGCTCTGCGTGCCTTGGGCTACTCGTCTCGCGCGGAGACGCGCCGAATCAGCCGCTCGGCGTTCCCGCAGAAGATGGCTTCGACCTTGTCCGGACCGATGCCAAGGTCTTCACACGTTGACCCGATGGCGCGCAAGGCCTCATACATGTAAAGCGTATATCTCGCTTCTACTTCAGGCGGTTCGCGGTCTTTGTTGAAGTGCAGATTGGCGTTGGTCTGATTGATGTATCGCCGGCCGGTCCAGCGCCGCCGGCCTCGCATATAGAAGATTGGGTTATCCGTGCCGTAAACAATCCGCTCCGGCCCGAAGGTCTTTAGGGCGAGCCGATGCACGACCGGATTCAGCACAGCCGAGTTGTCGAAGTACAACTCAGTGTCGTCGGCCAGCGCGGGAAAGGCTTCGCGTGCGTGCGGCTCGGTGTAGCACCGGCCGAAGTGGGCGATCACAAGCGTGACGCCGGGGTAACGTCGGCGAATCTCCTTGACCTCGCGGATATTGTCCGGATGGCCCAACCGGTCGGCTTTGGGCACGTGCAGCGTCACCCACGCCCGGCGTTCGTTAAGCACTTCGAGCGCGCAGTGCGGGAGGAACTCGAAGATGCTGGCCTCAATATATCGGTCGCGCGTTGCTGGGTCGCGGCCGATCAGAGAGTAGTAGGGTTTGACGCCGATCACGCCGGGCTTATCCAGCTCTTCGGCGACGCGCTCGCCTGACCACTGCGGCAGCAGAAGCGACAGGCTGTGCCAACTGTGCTCGACGCACTGGCCGCGCGCGTAGTCGTTGCTGGCCTCGATGTCAAAATCAAGGTCTGGCAAACCGAAGGCGAGGTGCTCGACCGCCCGGCCGGGGAAGGTGGCGCGGTCACAATGCTCGAGCGTCTGGGCCGTCATGGGGTCGCTGACTTCGGCGGCCCAGTGTTGGCGGCGCTTCTCGTCCGTCATCGGCTCCAAGCGCAAAGACGGGTCTGCGATGTGGACGTGGGCGTCGATGAGCCGCTGCGGCAGCCAGCCTTCCAGGTGTTCAGCCCAAAAGGCCCGATCTACTTCGGTGTAATGCCAGATGTGCGTGAGCGGAACCGATTCCACGTCAAAAACCTCAGTCACCGCGCCGAGCGAGGTACTCGGCGACCATCGGCTCATAGACAGTGCGGTCACGGCCCGGTCGGTGTTGTCGGCCGGCTGGCGCTGCTTGCTCAGAGAGTGTTGCCAGGTTCCTCTCGGTCTCGACCAGGCCGCGAGCGATGACGGTCGCTCCAAATGCGCTGGTGTCTGTCTCTGTGCAGCAGCTAATGGGCAGGCCGGTCATGTCGGCGACGATCTGCGGGGTCACGCTGCTGGCGGCTGCTCCGCCGGTCATCACGAGGCGGTTGACCGACAGGCTCGCCGCCGTCAGAAAGCTCAGATGTCGAGCCAGTTCGCACGCCAGCCCTTCCGCAAAGGCCCGCAGCACGTGTGCGCCGGTATGAGACAGCCGCACGCCCGCCAGCGACCCGCCGCCCGCCGCACCAGCTCCCACGGACAGTGTCGGCACGCACCGCAGGCCGTCACAGCCGGCCGGGACATGGGCCATCATTGCGTCCAGCTCGCCGCTGCTCTTCCCCGAAAGGCCCAGCGTTTCGACCACCCACGAAAAGGCGGACCCGCCGTTGACCATCGATAGCATCTGCCCGTACAGCTCATCGACCACGTGCGTGCAGACAAAGGCCTGATTTCGCACAGGCGGCGCCAAACTGTCCGTCGTAGCCAGCAGCACCCAGGCAGTTCCCGCGCCGAACATCACATCCCCGGCGTGGACGCTGCCACAACCGACAGCTGCGGCGTATTGGTCGTGCACGGCCGGCGAGACCGGGATACCACCGGGCAGCCGGGTCTGTTGCGCTACGTCCTCCAGCAGCCCGCTGGCCGACTCGCTCACGGGTAACAGCGCCGGCAATTGCTCGGCCTCGACGCCGGGCAATCCCAGGACGTCCGGGTCAGCGTCGCGCAAGGACGGGTTGTAGAGCCAGGCGATGGACAGGCTGGTGGCGTCATGGGCTGCCCGGCCGCAGAGGCGCGAGACGATGGTGTCGCCGACGAAGCCCACGTGGTTGGGCGGTGCCAGAAGCTCCGGCGCTTCGTTGCGCAGCCGGAGCAATTGCCCCAGGCAAAGACAGCTGCGGGCGTGGCCGGTGTGCTGAACAAACCACTCGCGGCCGAGTCGGCCTGTCAGTTCAGCATCGTATTTACCGCCGCGCCCATCCAGCCAACCTATCACAGGTCCAACCGGCTTGCCATCGGCATCGGTTATCTGCATGGCTCCGCCTTGTGAGGAGATGCCGATGGCCCGAACGGCAGATCGCTGCTCGGCGTTGCCGAGTTGATTCAATGCCGTCAGCGTCGCCGACCAGATTTCGTCGATGTCCTGCTCCACCCCGCCGTCGGGCGTATGGCGGATTGAAACCGGGGATGAGCTTCGCGCCACGACTTGGCCGGCCTCGTCTGCCAGCAGTGCCTTGATGTTTGTTGTGCCGAGGTCCAGACCGCAGAACATAATGTTAGACCTCACAGTATTCAGCGCCGAGCAGGTTGGCGGCCATCTTCAGCCGGCCACGCGCGTCGCCGAAACAGACGGCGTTGTGGTGCGGCCCCCCGGCCTTGGCATAAGCGGTCAGGAAATCGCGGACATCACAGCTCGGTTGGAGTTTGAAGTGCGGCACTTCTATCTCCAGTGGCCCGAAGTCCGGGATCGTCATCCGTGAGACGACCAGGCGCCATTTGGCGTTGGCCCCGAGCGTCAACGCGCACAGCGTCGCCGGGCCGGGCCGGAACGACGTGGTCAGCTCGAGCTGCCTTCCTTGCGTGCGTGTAATCGGTGTCTGGCGTGGCACCAGAGGCACTTTTCGGTCGGTTCGGGCCATTGCGACGTTGGCCTCGCCCATGTGACTCATGAAAATGGCGTTGCCGGCGAAATCAATCGTGAACATCTCACTGAAACTTGCCGGCGGCTGAAGCAGGTTCAGAAAAGCCGTTCCCGCTGCCGCAATCAGGTCACCCTCGCCGCCGAATCCGACACCTTCGGCCATCAGCCGGCTGATTCCGACGAACGGAACCGTCGGCGTCCGCTCATCGTCGCCAAATGCCGTGAACTGATACGTGAGCGCGGCGAGCCCGTTGTCCCGCACCATGCCGCGCAGAGCCAGTTCGGCGCGAGCCGCCATTGCGAGGTCTTCGTCGGTCACATCCGCCGCGACGTCGTAGCTTTCTCGATACACCGCAACGAGCTTGTCGATGTCCGGGGCTGCCGCTGCGGCACAGCGCTTGATGTATTCTTCCACCGGCAGGTTCACCCACTGGCAGCCGAGCGTCGCTGCCATGTGTGTGGTGTCCACCGCAAAGTCGCCCATGCCGGGGAACGGATAACCAATGAGGCCCAGCCGCGCGGTTCGGAGGCGACGAACAGCCGCAGCGGCACAAAAGAAATCGTTGAGTGTTTTAGTAGCTTCCTGGTCGCGAGGATGGGACGTGACGTATTCAAATCGGACCCTGCTCCGTGCCAGGACGTTGGCGAGGTCTTGTGTGCCGTGGACGCCGTGGTTCGCGAGCATGGCGTCGGCCGTGAACCCACCGTCAACCGCGAAAAGTTCCTGTGTGTTCCACACCACCAGCGGGAGAGAAGTCCGGCTCAGGGCTGGCAGCGCAATCTGACTGGGGGAGTATGTGAGCAGGACCACCAGCAGCGCGTCAACACCTTTTGCCTGAAGCTGGGCGACCTGGGCGTCGATGTCTTCGCGCCGGAACACAGCCCCGTCGAAGGTAACATCGGCGACCGGGTCCAAGACGGGCAGCAACTCGCGGCGGACCCATTGCTCTCGGGCTTGTCGCAGGCCCGGCGCCAGTGTCTCGTACAGTTCCAGCGTCAGCGCCAGCAAGCCGACCTTCGGACGTGTGCGCACACTGTTACTCATGCCTGGTTTCCTCCCGGCAGGTTGCAGGTGGCTGGCGGAGGTCAGAAGTCATTACAGACCCTGACCGCTTGTCCGGTCCTTATGGATTCCCACGCTGCGACCCCGACGGCGACAGACTTTGCGCCGTCCACGACGCTCGGGCTCGGCTCCAAGTCCTTGTCCAGACATTCCTGGAAGTGCCGCATGTAGCGGATGACCGTGCCCCCGTGGCCGTAGGCGCTCAGGTCGCGCTCTGGTTCGAATGGTGTGGTCTCAGGCTTGTGTTCCGGCCACTTGTCGAGGACGACGCGGATTTCTCCCGGCTCGTTGTCGGTGAACTCACCCTGGAGGCTGCCTTTCGTCCCGTACACCCCCAACTGCATCATCGGGGTAGGGGGGTGGACAATGCCATACAGCCCGGACACCCTACCAATGACCCCGGACTTGAACTTCAGGTTGAGGAAGAAATTGTCGTCTATGGGGTATCCCTCCGTCAGACCTCCTTTGTTCGCCACAGCGTGCACAGTGTCGATGTCGCCACCGAACGCTCGGATGACATCGATGGAGTGGACGCATCCGCCGAACATGAAATCCTGCGGGGCGGTCAGGCGCCACCGGGTCATTCCGAAAACCGGGCGCATGTCATGCAAATAAAAACTTTCCAGCGCGATAAGGTCGCCGAGCTCGCCGTCGTCGAACAGCTCCCGCGCAGCCAGAAACTGCTTGTCGAACCGCATCGTCTGCCCGACCAGGAATTTGACCCCTTTCGCCCGAACCAACGCGACCAATTTTTGCGCGTCCTCCAGGTCCGTTACCATCGGTTTTGTACAGACAACGTGCTTCCCGTGCTCGAGTGCGGCAGTGCAGTGCTCCGCGTGAAGATGGTCCGGGGTATAGACACACACCACATCCACGTCGTCCCGGGCGGCGAGCTCGCGGTAATCGGTTGTCCAGTACGCGACGCCGAGGTCTCGCGCACACGCTTCTGCGACCTCTCGGCGGTGCGAGCAAATCGCGCGCAGGCGATAACGCAGGTCAGATTCATCCTTGAGCAGCGTGACCGTGGACGCCATGTTCTTTGGCGCCATCCCGATAACACCAAGTCCAATTTCAGGTTTAGCCATATCTGGTTCACCCTCTCAAACGCTGAAGTGCGACGAGACGTCCCCGCCACACAACACCTTCTACTGAACCCTATCCGCAGGATGTTAGCCCGTCGTCCCGCGGGTGTCAAGATTCGGCGCTCGCGGAGGCAGCGTGTGGTCTGGTGTTTCTTGCGATGCCGTTTTCGATTCAGCCAGCGAGTCGAGCGTGCCGTCGAACCGATCCCACCGTTTCCGGACGGTGTTCGGGGGACACCCAAACAGCGCCGCGGTCTTTTTCAGGCCCGGCTTCTTCGCCTGCTGGACGAGCCGCCGTGTTCAGTGCCTGGGTTTTTGCTTTCAGGGGAGGAACGTTTTTTGTAAAATCCAGTGACTTTTGCCGATACATTTTTCTACCTGCCTGAGGTGTAATTGATGGAAAGATCGTTCAGTGGTATTCAGCCGACTGGTGACTTGCACATCGGGAACTATTTGGGTGCCATCCGGAACTGGGTGGACATGCTGGACGATTACGACTGCATTTTCTCCATTGTTGACCTCCACGCGCTGACGCTCAAGTACGACAGGGCGCAGATGGCGCAGCGAACGCTGGACGCCGTCGCAGTGAACATGGCCTGCGGCCTGGACCCGGCAAAATGCACCATCTTCGTGCAGTCGCACGTGAAAGAACACGCCGAGCTCTGCTGGATCCTTGATTCCGTCACCCCCATGGGCGAGTTGGGGCGGATGACGCAGTTCAAGGAGAAGTCCAAGCAGCATCCTGAGAACGTCAACGTGGGGCTGTTCAACTACCCTGTGCTCCAGGCCGCGGACATCCTGCTCTACAAGGGCGCGGTCGTGCCGGTGGGGGGGGACCAGGTCCAGCACATTGAGTTCGCCCGAGAGGTCGCCCGCAGGTGCAACTCGGCCTACGGCCAGGTGTTTCCAGAACCGCAGGCGCTGCTCTCGAAGGTCGCGCGGGTGATGGGCCTCGACGGCGTGAACAAGATGAGCAAGAGCCTGGACAACCATATCGCTCTGACCGATTCGCCCGAGGTTATTCACAGCAAACTCGCAACGGCGATGACCGACCCAGCTCGGAAGCGCCGCACAGACACCGGCGAGCCGACAAAGTGCAATATCCACTCACTACATCAGTTCTTCTCCACACCGGAGCAGATTAGGTGGGCCGAGGAAGGCTGCCGGACGGCGGGGATTGGCTGCCTCGACTGCAAGAAAGTTCTCGCCGACAACATCGCTGCGGTGCTCTCGCCCATACAGGAGCGCTATGCGAAGATAAGGGCCGACATGAACACAGTGAAGCGTGCAATCGCCGAGGGCGACGAGCGCGCTCGAAAAATTGCCGCCGCCGTGATGACCGAGGTCAGAGACGTCCTGGGACTTTATGTCGGATAGCAACCCGGTAGACGGCCGGTCTGCCCGCCGGGCGCATTAGCCCGTCCTCTGCCTATTCCCCGGCTCTAACCCTCAGAATGATCTTGACCTGGACAGGAGGGGGTGGCGCCTTTTGAGCGCCGGCATTATCCGGTGCGGACTGCGCGGTCTGCGGCACCTGCCGTTCCCTCTCTTGAAGTTCCTTCTGGACTTTTTTCGAGAGCTTGAGCGTTGCTATCAGTTGGTCAAGTTTGTCGCGGGGGACGGCGGCAAGTATGTGGTTTTGGAGCAGCGCCCGCTTGTTAGTTTCGAGCGTCTTGCCGTGAAGCGCGTTTACCGCCTGCCGGACATCCGCCAGGCCGGACTTGGCGTCGTCGCATTCGTATATCAGTTCCAGTCTGGCGGGGGCGGCAGGTTCGGCGGCGCTTTTCTCAGTTTCCGGCGCACCGCGGGCCTTGAGCGATGGCGGTTCGCCGCTGGCCGCTTTGGCGGCGTTTCTCCGCATCAGCCCGGCAGCGTGTTTCTCCGTTCGCGGCGCCGATGCGCCCACTTTCCGCAGGGCGCGAGGCCGCTCCTTTTCGGCGACGGCGCCCGCTACGCCAAGTTTTGAGTCCTCGCCCGCGCGCAGGGTCTCGGGCTTTTTCGCAGCGTCGCTGCCTTTCGCTCTGAGCAGAGTTTCTCTCCCGCCGAGCGGTGGTTGCGCCTCCCGCGGTGCCTCCGGGGGAGAATACTTAATGACGACCACCAGGGTTGCCGCCGCGGCGAGCCAGGTCCCGACTTTTGCCCAGCGAAAGATTGCGGAGCGTCTGCGGGCGGCACGGCGGTCGAGCGCCACTTTGATGTCCCGCTCCAGCCCCTCGGGCGCCTCGGCGCGCGGGAGCGACCGGACCAGGGCGACCGTCCTCTCGAGCGCCTCGAACTCGGCCCGGCATGCCTCGCACCTTGCCAGATGCTTCTTGACGGCCGTGTCCTCTGCGGCCGGGAGTTCGCCGTCAATGTATTCGCTCAGGAGGCTCTTGGCCTGTTCACAGTTCATTTCAACAGTCCTCGCAACTTATGCCGCAGTTCCAGCCTTGCCCGATGCAGCCTGGACTTGACCGTGCCCTTCGAGCAGCCCAGTACTTCGGCGATGCTGTTGTAGTCGAGCCCTTCGACGTCACGGAGCAGCACAACCGTGCGGCAGTCGTGACCCAGTTCTGTGAGGGCGTGCTCGATCTGGCGGCGGGTCTCGTCCGCTCCCAGCCTGTCGTCGGGTGCGGGGCTGTCGCCGGGCGGGTCGTATGCTGCGTTGTCCTGTTCGCTGTCGAGCGCGCTCATTTGCACTTCGGATTTTCTGGAGCGAGTGGTCCTCCGCCTGCGCTCGCTGATGCACTGGTTGACCGCGATGGAGTAGAGCCAGGTGCCAAAGCTTGCCCTCCGCTCGAAAGACCTGATTTTGCGGAAGGCTTTGATGAAGACCTCCTGAGTGGCGTCTCTGGCGGTTTCACGGTCGCCCAGCATCCTCAGCACCAGGTTGAAAACAGCGCCTTGATGGTGGCTTACGAGCGTTCCGAACGCGGCGGTGTCGCCCTTGGCACAGCGTCTGAGAAGTTCGGGCTCGCTCGGCAGGGGCTTTACCATAGTCACCCTCGCCAGTAGTTTAGACGCGGCGCGGGAGGGATAGTTCCCGAAAGCAGGGCTGCTTTGCCCGGCCGCCTGACGCCGCTACATCAATTATATCCCAACCTCGGGGCGGGTCAATTTTGCCTGTTCTTGTCGGCGGCTACAACATACTCATGGCACGAGCAGTATGGGGCACTTCACCTCGTCCACAATGAGGCGGCGTTCGCGGGCACTGAGGTCACGCTTAATCATCGAGCTGGAGAACGTGCCCATGATGAGGAGGTCGGGCTTGGATTGACGGACCTGGTCGATGACGACGGAATGAGCGGAGCCTTTTTTGAGGAGGGGTTCGGCGGAGGAGCCGGCCTCGTTGGCCAGACGCTCCACGTAGTTGAGGTTGGTCTGGGCCGTGGCTTCGAGTTCCCGGCCAAACTCTTCCATTTCGGGTTGGACCAGGACGCTGCTTTTGAGGAGTGATTTGAGTGTTGCGGTGTCAACCACGGTGAGGGCGGTCAGCTTTGCCTTGTGCAGCGCGGCGAACCGCGCGGCGAAACGCGCAGCGTGGACCCCGCTCTGGGAGCTGTCAACCACCAGGAGGATTTTCTTGATGGAGAGTTTTTCGGCCATGGTTAGCCCTCTTTTTCTAGGAGCATTTTGAAGCCGCGGGCCGACTCGGAACGCGGCCTGGTGTTACTCCTATTTCTCTCCTCTCGTTGAAATGCCACGTTGGCCTCGGCCGCGCTCAGAAGTGGTCGCGGCCTCCTGTGCTGCGCGGTCTCGGAGGCGGTCGCGGACGATGCGCATGATCACGAACGACTCGCGCTCGCGTTCTTCCAGCGCCGCGATGATGAAGTCGCGCGTCTCTCGGTAGTTGGGGATAAAGATTTTGTCGAGTGCATTGACTCGTCGCTGTGTTTTTCGGAGTTCTCGTGCCAGGCGGAAGACCGCGTTTTGTGTCTGAGCGAGGTGCGTAATGGCCTCGAGTGCCTTGGTAAAGGCCGCCATTGTGTGGGCGGCCTTGATGGTGCTGCCGGCGAAGGCAAAACTGGGTTCGACTGCTGCCGGCCCCGGGGAGGTCTCCGGCACAGATATACCCATCACGCGATGTTCGGAAACTGATACCGACCTTGCGATGGGGACGGCGAGGGCGTCTCTGCCGAGGTTCTGCGAGCCGACACGGATGGCGGCTTCGCGCAGTGCGGCGTGTGCGTCAGCCAGCAATTGGTCAACTTCGGCCTGTTCGCGTTTGGCCGCCTCCACGTGGTGCAAGAGTTCGAGGACTAGAATCTGCCGCTTCTGTTCGAGCAGGTCATGGCCCTCCAGTGCAAACTCCAGTTGCCGTGAGATATTGAGACTACTGCTCTTGGTGGGCGGCACGCTAAGCTTCACTTTCGTCCTCTTCAGACCGGGCGCTCAGGTATTTGTCCGCGAGTTGTTCGGAGATGCGGTGAAGTTCCGAGCGTGGCAGGATGCCGAGCACCCTCCAGCCGAGGTCGAGGGTTTGCTCGATGCTTCGGTTTTCGAATTCACCCTGGTTGAGGAATTTCTGCTCGAACTCTTCGCCGAACTTCATGTAGGTCTTGTCGAGCGGCGAGAGTTCTTCCTCGCCAATCACCGCGGCCAGGCCGCGCACCTCCTTCACCCGAGAGTACGCGGCGAAGAGTTGGCTTGCCAGCGGGGCGTGGTCTTCGCGAGTGTGGCCTTCGCCGATGCCGTCCTTCATCAGCCGCGACAGCGATGGCAGGCCGGCGATGGGCGGATAGATGCCGCGCTGGAACAGGTCGCGTTCGAGCACGATTTGACCCTCGGTGATGTATCCGCTGAGGTCGGGCACCGGATGCGAGATGTCGTCCGACGGCATGGTGAGTATGGGCATTTGTGTGATGGAGCCTTCGGAGCGGTTGATGCGCCCGGCGCGTTCATAGACCGAGGCCAGGTCGCTGTAGAGGTATCCGGGGTAACCTTTTCGAGCGGGTATTTCGCCGCGGGCGGTGCCTACCTCGCGGAGGGATTCGCAGTAGTTGGTCATGTCTGTCATGATGACGAGGACGTGCATTTCGTGGGCGAAGGCGAGATGCTCTGCGAGGGTGAGCGCCGAGCGCGGGGTGATTAGTCGCTCGACGGAGGGGGCATCGGCCAGGCTGAAGAAGCAGGCGACGTTCGTGAGCACGCCGCTCTGTTCGAAGGTTTTTGTGAAGAACCTTGCGACGTCGTGGGTAACACCCATCGCTGCGAAGACGATGGTGAACTGGGCCTCTTCGCCGAGCAGGGTGGCCTGACGTGTGATCTGCGCTGCTATGCGGTCGTGTGGCATGCCGCTGCCGGAAAAGATAGGCAATTTCTGGCCCCGGACGAGG
Source organism: Candidatus Brocadiia bacterium (assembly GCA_030605345.1). GTDB lineage: Bacteria > Planctomycetota > PUPC01 > PUPC01 > PUPC01 > JAUWIN01. The sequence goes on along the minus strand of JAUWIN010000013.1, from coordinate 3,687 downwards.
GTGTTCATGCCGTCGAGGGCTGAGATACCCGTCTGGATGAAGTCGCGCGGATAAACCCGTGCTTGTGGATTAATCGGGCTGCCGTCCACGTTTCTCGGCTCGCCGCCGAACGGCATCGGGCTGCCATCGGCGGGGCGGCCGAATCCGTCGAAGACCCTTCCGAGCATTCGGGTGGACACCGGCAGCTTGAGCGAATCGCCAAGGAACCGGACGCGCGTGGCCTTGTTCGACAGGCCGGTGGTGCCCTCGAAGACCTGAACCAGGGTGACATCGGCGCTGGTCTCGAGCACCCTCCCCAGCCTGAGCTCGCCGGCGGGGGTGTGTATTTCGACCATCTCGTCAAAGGCCGCGTCGCGGACGTTTTCGACGAAAACGAGCGGGCCATCAACCTTCGACAGGCCTACGTATTCAACTGCGTTTTTTTCGGTGCTTTTCATAAATCCTGGCGCTGCCTTATTGGTATTCTGCCTCCACGGAGGTGAGCTCTTCGATGACTTTGTGCTTCAGTCCGGCGAGCGCGTCCTGGTCATCGTTTTTTATCTGTGTTTTCGCCCGCATTAGCGCCAGCCGGCAGGGCAACTCGGTCACGCGGACAAGCGGCGCTCCGCGGTCGATGAGGCGTTCGCTGCGGCGGTGGAACTCGAGTATCGCGTCGAGAATGGCCGTTTGTTTTTTTGGGGCGCAATATGCGTCGATTTCGTCGAACGCGTTTTGTTGAAGAAAACCGACCTTGATGATTTCTGCCGTGGTCAGGACGAGCCGCTGGCTGTCGGGCAGGACGTCGGGACCGACTAGCTTGACGATCTGCTGGAGCTTATCTTCGCGTTGAAGGATCTCGATAACTGCACGCCTGAGTTGATGCCAGTTTGGTGTGATCTCCGCCCACCACGGTGCAATTTCTTCGGCGTATTCGCTGTAACTGTTGAGCCAGTGGATGGCCGGGTAGTGACGGGCGTTGGCGAGGATGGTGTCGAGCGCCCAGAAGCACCTGGTGAAGCGGCGGGTGTGCTGGGTGACCGGCTCGGTGAAGTCACCGCCCTGGGGCGAGATGGAGCCGACTATTGTGACCGAACCATCGGTTCCGTCGAGCGTCCGGACGGCGCCGGCGCGTTCGTAGAACTGTGCCAGCCTGGTGGGCAGGTAAGCGGGGAACCCTTCTTCGGCTGGCATCTCTTCCAATCTGGCGCCTAATTCGCGAAGCGCCTCGGCCCAGCGCGAGGTGGAGTCTGCCATTACGGCTACGTGGTAGCCCATGTCGCGGTAGTATTCGGCCAGGGTGATGCCGGTGTAAATCGAGACCTCCCTTGCGGCGACGGGCATGTTTGATGTGTTAGCTACCAGGATGGTGCGTTCCATCAGCGGCCTGCCGGTGCGGGGATCGACGAGCGAAGGGAAGTCCATCAGCACTTGAGGCATTTCGTTGCCTCGCTCGCCGCAGCCGACATAGACGATCACGTCGGCGTCCACCCACTTCGCCAGAGAGTGCTGCGTGATGGTCTTGCCGGTGCCGAACCCGCCCGGTATGGCGGCGGTGCCGCCCCGTGCCACGGGGAACAGGGTGTCGATAACCCTTTGCCCGGTCACCATGGGGGTTGTGGCTTCCAGTCGCTCGGAAAACGGCCGAGGCTGCCGAACCGGCCACCGTTGACAGAGCTTTATTTCACGCCCGTCCAACTTACATAGTACTTGGTCGATGGTGTATTCGCCGTCGGGAACCGCCTCCGAAATTGTGCCGCCGGCGTCGGGCGGGACCATCACTCGATGCTCGATCACGGGGGATTCCGGCGTGGTGGCGATGACCTGGCCGGCGCGAATCTGACTGCCGTCCTTGCACCGCATGTTGACCCGCCACTTCCTTTCGGTGTCGAGGGCTGGGGCTTTCTGCCCGCGGGCGATGAAGGCTCCTGACTGCTCGCTGAGGGTCTGGAGTGGGCGCTGGATGCCGTCGTAGATATTTCCGACCAGGCCGGGTCCGAGCAGCAACGAGAGCGGCTCGCCAGTGAGGTGGACCTCGCTGCCCGGCTTGAGGCCGCTGGTGTTCTCATAGACTTGGACTGTCCCGATGTCGCCGGAGACTCGTATGATTTCCCCGATGAGCCTGTCCGGCCCCACCTCGACCACTTCGTGCATGAAGGCTCCGAGCATTCCTTGGGCGTCCACAATCGGGCCGCTGACTCTTACTATTGAAGCGGTGGTCACTCTGAGCTGTCTCCAAATATCATCTCTGCGAGCGTGCCGCGGAGGGTCGGTCGGATCCGCCGCATGCGGGTGACGAACGAGTTGTCGATCATCTGCGCCGCGCCGCGGGGCTCGTCCGATCTCACCACCACCCCGCCATCGGAGACCGCAGGGGACTCAGCCGCCCTGACGGTGACGCTCCTGCCGGTTGTTTTTTTGACTTCGGCGGCCGTTTCTTCGACCAGGCGGTCGCCGACAGATTGCGCTTCTGCGGGGGCGAGCTCGAGCACGAATCGTTCGGCCTGAATCAGACAGATTGCGTCGCTGCTCAGTCTTACCAGGTCTGCCAGGACGTCCTCGTCCTTGCGGGCCTTGAGCGTTTCAAGCGCCTGGGAGAACAGTTGGCCGAGGACCTCACCCTTCACCTTCAGCGTTCGTACCTGCTCCTGGTGGGGTATGTCCGCCGTGACAGTTTTGGTCTGGCGCTCGAGCTTTTGTTTGGCTTCCTGGCTGGCTGTTCGTTTGACTTCCTCCACCTGCGATTCTGCTGATTTGACAATTCTGTCTGCCGTTCTTCTGGCTCGGTCCAGGTTTCGCCTGGCTTGGCGGCGTGCGTCGGCCAGAATCTCCTCCGCTAGGGCTTTTTGCTTGTTATGATCATTGTTAGCCACGACTATTGCTCCTGCGGCGAAATCCTAAAACTTGATGCCCATGGCCTCGCGTATCAGCGCCAGGAGGTCAGGCCTGTCGGGAGCCGGGCCTTCGGGGCCGGGTATCTGGACGACGAGCGGGGCCCGCGATTCGAACCGCAGTTGGTTGACCTGGTCGCGGGCGGCGCTTGCGACCTGGTCGGTAATGATAAGTATCCCGGCTCGGCCGGCGGCGACCTGCTTGGACAGCACCTCGCGGGCCTGTCCGGGCGTGCTGACCGCCTGTCCCTCGACACCGGCGTAGCGGAAGCCGAGCACGGTATCTTCATCAGCTATGACGAAGTATTCCACAGCGGTTCACAGTTTCCCGATGAGGAGAATGGCTCCGACCAGGCCCCACACGGCGATACCTTCGGCGATGACGACGAAGACGAGGGCCCGGCCCATCATCTCCGGCCGCTCGCTGGCAGCCCCTATGGCGGCGGAGCCTACCTTACCGACGGCGTAGCCGGCACCGAGGGCGCCGGACGCGACCGAAAGGGCGATGGCGATGGCGACCCAACCCGTGGCGCTGGCAGCAGCCGCCACAGGCCCCTCGCCCTGCACCTCAGCGCCGAGCGCTGACGAAAGCCCGGTGCCAAGCACCCCCGCCACCACTACCCTCGACACGCTGGACAGAATTACGAAGCTGGTCACTCTGCTCATTGCGCTTCCTCTCTATGTTTTCAGTCTGAACGGCTTTTATCCGCGGCCCTCGCCGCGGAAGAACTTGCTGAAAAATTCGTAGTATTCCAGACGCAACGACTGTATGGCGACGATGAACCCCTCCAGCAGCACGATGAACAGTGTGCCAAGCACG
>JAUWIN010000027.1 GCA_030605345.1 Candidatus Brocadiia bacterium | reverse complement strand
GATAATCGAGCCGACGAAAGATGCCTGGAGGTTGGCGGCCTCCGCCGGTCAGGACGGGCTTGGGGCCGGCCAGAACAACGGTCACGCCCGCGTATTTCCGCTCGCCGGTTCGGTGGTCGAGGCCGTGGCGCAAAGCCGACGGCCCCTTGTGCGCCCGGCGCTCGACGCAGCCCCCAACTCCGACGGGTTCCCCGAAGAACAGGAACTTGCCAGCGCCGGAATGCGTTCTTGCATCACCGCCCCAATGGTCGGGCGCGAAGGGGTGGAGGGTGCCGTTGTCGTGGCGGCCCGCCGTGAACAGGAATACTCACAAGACGACATGGACTTCATCGAGTTGCTCGCCGAACAACTCACCGGCGGGGTCGAGCGGCAGAAGCACCTGCGGCAGCTGATGAAGCGCCACGGCAAACTGGCCATCATCGACCAGATCGGGCGCAAGGCAATGGCGCAATTCGACGTGGTTGACGTGCTGGATTCCGTGGCAAGTTCCATTCAGCGATACTTTGGCTACTACGACGTGAGCATCTTCCTGGTCGATGACACTGCCGGCGAGGCGGTGACGATGGCGCCGGCCGGAGAATATCGCGGGCTGAGGACGGTGGGCTATCGGCAAAAAATCGGCGTGGGACTGGTGGGGATATGTGCCGCCAGCGGCGAAACCATCCTGGCCAATGACGTTTCGCACGAGCCGCGGCGCGTGGTCGCGTTTCCGGCCGAGTCGCCGCTGGGCAGCGAGCTATGTGTCGCCATCAAGGCCGGGGACAACGTGATGGGCGTGATCAACGTTGAATGCAAACAGACGGGCGCATTCGACCAGGAGGACGTGAGCGCCCTGGAGGCCTTCGCAGGTCAGATCGCCCAGACCATCGAGAACGCCCGGCTGTACGAGGAGACCAAGCTGCTGAAGGAATTCAACGAAAACATAATCGCAACCATGCCCGCAGGTCTGGCGGTGGTGGACATAGACATGGGGGTACAGATAGTGAACGAAACCTTCTGCAAGTTGCGGAGAAAGGCGAACGAGGACCTGGAGGGCAAGGATATCTCCGAGCTTTTCACCCCATGGGTCCTGCACGAAGGCGGCCTGGCCGACGCCATCCGAACCGAGCTGGACACCGGTGAGCCGGTGGCCCTGCCGAACATGAAGGGAGTGATCCCGCCCGCCGTTGACCACCTGTTCAATATCTACGTCTCTTCCATCGGAATGGGCACCCAGCAATGTGCGATGATCATGCTGGAAGACGTCACACAATCTGTCGAGCACGCCTATCAACTCTCGATGCTTCGGCAGATTAATGAGACCGTCCAGACCACCCTCGACCTCAAGCGTCTGCTCCGGCTGGTGCTTACCTGCGCCACCTCCGGCTACGCGCTGGGCTTCAACCGCGCCATACTACTCATGGTGAACAATACCAACAACACCCTCGAAGGCAGGCTGGCCATTGGCCCAACCGACCAGGAAGATGCCTACCGCATCTGGCAGCAGATCGACGTGGAGAACAAGACGTTTAAGGAATTGCTTCGGGACGCCGACGACGGCCGGCCCGAGGAGGAGATGCCTCTTTATCACGTCGCGGCGCAACTCAAGTTCCCGCTCGATTCCGACGAGCTGGTCGTCCGCGTCGTCCGCGACAAGCAAGTAGCCTTGGTCCAGGACGCCTATAACGACGACCGCGTCAGCAAGGAGTTCCTCTCGGTGGTGGGGGGCAGCAGCTTCGTCTGCGTCCCTCTCATTGCAAAAGACGAGGCCATCGGTGCCATTGTGGCCGACAACATGTACTCCAACGAACCAATAACCTCGGAGAAGGCAGAACTTCTGGTCATTTTTGCAAACCACGTCGGCCTGGCGATAGAAAATGCCGAGGCGTACGACGCGCTGCACAAGCAGATTGGCAAATTGCAGGAAGCATACCGCGAGTTGCGAGAGACCCAGGGCAAGTTGGTCCAATCGGAGAAGCTCGCCGCCATCGGCGAGGTCGCAGCACACGTGGCTCACGAGATCCGAAATCCGCTGGTCACCATCGGCGGGTTCGCTCGCAGCATCAAGCGCCAGAGCGACGATAACCACCCCGCCCCCAGAAGCGTCGACATCATCATCGAGGAGGTGACGCGGCTGGAGAAGATACTCGCCAACGTGATGGATTTCAGCAAGCCCTCAGCCCCGTGGAAGCGGCCAACCAAAATCAACCACATTATCCGCAACACCTGCGTCCTCCTGGCCGATGAACTCCAGTCGCGCAACATATCGATTTCTCAGAATCTGCAGTCCAACTTGCCCCTGATCATGCTCGACAGTGGGCAGATCAAACAGGCGCTGCTGAACATCCTCAAAAACGGCGTGGAATCCATCGAGACCGACGGCCGCATCACTATCAGCAGCAGGCTCCAACGAGGCTACGTCTGGATTGATATCAGTGACACCGGAAAAGGGGTCCAGGAGGACATGATCCCCAACCTGTTCGACCCCTTCTTCACCACCCGGCCCGATGGGACCGGGCTGGGTCTTGCGGTTACCCACAAGATTATCGTGGACCACGGCGGCGACATCGAGGTCAACAGTAAACTCGGAATCGGCACCACGTTCACCATCTCGGTCCCTGCCGAAACCCCCGCTGCGGCTGGCCGTAGCGATGGAAAAAGCGCCGGACCACCGGGACAGCCTGCCACCTCGCGCACCAGGTCAGCCACTAAACAAGGAGGGACACAATGAGCAGAATATTGCTGGTCGAGGACGACGCAAACCAGGGCCTCCTGTACCAGCAGGAACTGGAAGCCGAAGGATACGAAGTTGACCTTGTAACAAACGGACGCGAAGCCGTCGACAAGGTGGAAGAAGCACTGCCCGACCTGGTGGTAATGGACATCAGAATGCCCGGAATGGACGGGATCGAGGCGATGGGCCGCGTTCTGAGCGAGCACAACAAATTGCCCGTCATCCTCAACACCGCCTACGCCTCGTACACAGATAACTTTCTCACCTGGTCCGCAGATGCATACGTGATCAAATCCTCCGACCTCACCGAACTTAAGGACACCATCAAGAAACTACTCGACAAAAACAAGACGGAGAATGAGTGACGCACCGTGAACGGCGGGTGCAGGTCGGAATTGCGGGGAGATGCGAAAAGCCGGAGAACACCTTGTGGCAGGACTAGCGACGCCGGAGGAACTGAAAAAGACAATGGTGATGCTGCTGGCCGGCGGCCAGGGCGAGCGCCTCTCCCCGCTTACCCGCGACCGAGCCAAGCCGGCCGTGCCCTTCGGCGGAATCTACAGGATCATTGATTTCACCCTCTCCAACTGCATCAACTCCGGCCTGAGCAGGATCAACGTCCTCACCCAGTATAAGTCCTTCTCACTCCAGCGGCATCTGGGTTTCGGCTGGAACATCTTCAGGCCGGAGTTCGGCGAATACATCACCGTCATCCCGCCCCAGCAGCGCGGTAGTTCACACTGGTACCTCGGCACCGCCGACGCTGTATATCAGAACATCTACACCCTCGAGCGGGAAAAACCCGAGAACATCCTCATCGCCCCCGGCGACCACATCTACAAGATGAACTACCATCATATGCTGGAATCCCACCTGGAGAGAAACGCCGACCTGACAGTGGCCTGTGTTGCGATGCGGTTGGAACGAGCCGCAGGACGCCTCGGCGTCGCCGTCACCGATACCTCCGGCGACATCATTGACTTCCAGGAAAAGCCGGAACAGCCCGCCGAAATCCCACACAGGCCCGGCTACTGCTCCTGCTCAATGGGGGTCTATATCTTCAAGACCGAAGCCCTCGTCCGCGAAGTTGTCGCCGCCGCCAAGACCGATTCCGACCACGACTTCGCAAAGAACATCCTCCCTTCTATGATTGAGAAGAAGGCAAAAGTCGCTGCCTACGAATTCACCGGCGACAGCACCGGCGCCGAACCCTACTGGCGCGACATCGGAACTATTGACGCCTACTGGGCCGCAAATTACGACCTCGTCCAGGTCCAACCCGCGTTCAACCTGTACGCCGAAGACTGGCCCATCCATACCCACCAGGTGCAGGCTCCGCCAGCAAAAACCGTCTTCAACGAGCCCCACGGCCGGCAGGGCAAGGCGGTCAACTCGCTCGTCTCTCCCGGATGCATCATCAGCGGCGGGTACGTCGAGGAGTCCGTCCTCTCGCCCAACGTCCACGTCCATTCCGGCGCCGAGGTCAGGCAATGCGTGGTGATGGACGATGTGAAGATCGGGCGCGGCGCGCGCCTGTACCGAGTCATCATCGACAAACGGGTAGAGATACCACAACACACTGTGATGGGCTACGACACCGAGAAGGACAGGTCCGGCTTCACAGTCTCCCAGGGCGGCATAGTCGTTGTTCCCAAGGGAGCCCCGCTCCCGAGCCGATAGGATGCGGAAGCCTCGAACGAGCCAACTTGTGAGTATTGGTAAGATGGACCACAAGAGCACATTGCGATGATCGAAAAATACCTCGAAGACCTCGAACGGCGAATCGACGCGCAAACAGAACAGCGCCTTTGCAAAGACTGGGTGGACTTTACGGAGGGACGTTTCGGCCACCAACGACCCGGCGAGATTTTCAGCCCACGAAGGCAGAAGACCTCGGCGCCCGGCATCGAGTGGCCGAGTGTCAGCGTGAACGAGGCGCTGGACGACTTCGACAAGATGGCGCTCCAGCAGTTCAGCTCCTGCTCCCAGATGCTCGAGGATGGCGGCGGGCTGCTCTGCGTTCGGAGCAACTACGGCACCGGCATCCTGCCCTCGCTGTTCGGCGCCGAACTGTTCATCATGGAAGACCAGACAAACACCCTTCCTACCACGCGACCGCTGAAAAGCATCGAAAAAATCAAGCAGGTGGTCGATGCCGGCGTGCCGGACCTGAACCTGTCTCTGGGCGGGAAGACATTGGAGATGGGCCGGCGCTTCATGGCCATAAAGGAAAACTACCCCCGCATCGGAAAATACGTACAAGTGTATCACCCCGACGTCCAGGGACCCATGGACGTCTGCGAACTCCTCTGGGGTAGCGGCCTGTTCGCGGCCCTGGTGGACGCGCCCAACCTGGTCAAGAGCTTCCTGGAGTTGATTACGCAGACCTACATCCAGTACATGCACAAATGGGCCGAGATTGCCCCCTTTTCCAACGGGTGCCAAGCCCACTGGAGCATGATGCATAAGGGACGCATCATGCTGCGCGACGATTCCGCGATGAATCTCTCGCCCGCCATGTTCGACCAATTCATCAAGCTCTACGACCAGCGGCTGCTCGACGAGTTCGGCGGCGGGGCCATCCACTTCTGCGGCAGGGGCGCCCACTACATCGAGAGCATGTGCCGGATGCACGGCGTGCACGCCATCGCCATGTCCCAGCCGGAGTACAACAACATGGAAACCATCTATCGCAACACCGTTGACAAGGGCATCAAACTCATTGGCCTCAGCCGCGACGCCGCCGAGGCCGCACTGGCCGCAGGCAGGGAACTCCACGGCCAAGTCCACTGCGCCTGAGCCCCACCTTGCTGCGTCGGGGTGTATCCCACAGAATCGGATTATGGCTGTCCATTCACCGTGCGGGAGAGTAGAATACGTACACCCTCACTACCGCACGACAAAGGGGCTAGAGATGGCTCGCCCTGGGGCACTTGCCGACCGGGACGGAGATTTCTGCGAAACGGCTCTCAACAGCTTTAACGTGCTTCCGGAAATTTCGAAGGAGAACCTGGCACGCATTCCGCGGGAAGGTGCAGTCGTCGTCATAGCCAACCGTCCGTTTGGTGGTCTGGGGTGTCTGGTGTTGGCCAGCGTGCTCCACTCTGTTCGCACCGACATAAAGGTCGTGGCGGAGAGGTGGCTCGAGCATGTGTCCGAAACCGAGCGCCCATTCTTTCACCCGGACCCGCTTCGGAAGGACCCGGCCGGCCGCGAAGCGTTGGAAGAGTGCATCAGATGGCTCCGCCGCGGCGGCGTTCTGGCGCTCTTCCCCGCCTGTCAAATATCTGGCATCAAGCTCAGACGGAAGGCGGTCGCCGACCCGGAATGGCGCAGCGGTCTCGCCAAGATCATTCGCCAGACCGAGGCATCGGCACTTCCGATATTCTTCACCGGCCACAATGATGCTTTGTTCCAGCGGCTTGGACTCGTCTGCCGCCGCTTCAGTTCGCTCGTGTTGCGGCGTAAATACCTCAACCACCGACGTAAGGAGATAAACGTCAGGGTCGGAAGCCTCATCCCCTTCGCGAAGCTCGATAATTTCGACAGTGACAAGGACATGATAGCTTACCTGCGAATGAGAACGTATATACTCAACAGCCGAACCCTTGGCGAGCCGCCCGGCACGGGCGGTCACGCAGCGTCGCACGTTAGGGAGAGTGATTTCGAGGAAATTGCACAGCCCCGGAACCTCGAGCGGATGGCGGAAGAGGTCAGGCACCTGCCGCCCGAACAGACACTCGCCCAGACCGGCGAACTCACCGTCATCCAAGCCTCAGCCTCCCAGATTCCCGTTCTCTTGCACGAGTTGGGCAGGCTGCGCGAGACCACCTTCCGCCAGGTCGGAGAGGGCACTGGCAAAAGCCTCGACCTGGACCGGTTCGACCGGCACTATGACCATCTATTCGTATGGAATGCGGAAAAGAAGGAACTGGTCGGCGCATACAGACTCGGCCCCACCGACCGCATCCTGGAGCATTTCGGCAAACCAGGGCTCTACACCAGCACGCTCTTCGACTTCAAGCCCGGAATGCTCCGGAAGATCAATCCGGCGCTAGAACTGGGCAGGTCATTCGTCAGGGCTGAGTATCAAAAAACTTACGCCCCGCTGATGCTGCTGTGGAAGGGCATTGGGCAGTTCGTGCTCAAAAACCCCAGGTACAAAATCCTGTTCGGCCCGGTGAGTATCAACCGCCGATACAACTCCACCTCGCGTCAACTGATGATCCAGTTCCTCAAAGCAAACAATTACTGGCGCGATCTGGCCAAGCTGGTGAAAGCAAAAACGCCCCTCAAGAAAATGCCCATCAAGGGCTATGACGCAAAAGCAACCGGCAGCCTCCCTGCCAGCGTGCAGGACCTCTCAACCCTCGTCGCAGACATCGAGGCCGACCAGAAAGGTGTGCCAATTCTGCTGAAGCAATATCTCAAACTGGGCGGAAGACTGCTCGGCTGCAACATCGACGCTAACTTCAGCAACGTGCTCGACGCGCTCCTCCTTATCGACCTGACCCGCACAGACCACAAGATACTCGTCCGCTACATGGGCAAGAAGCAGGCTGGCGAGTTCCTTGCATACCACGGCAAATCGCTTGAACTCCCCTCAGCTTCAAGCGCCACGATAACACAACGGTAACATCACTGTCAGCCTTCGCTGATGGGGTGGCTGAGCATCCGGCAGGCCGGGGGCCTGCAGAGACCTCTCTCCGATCCCGCGTTCCACGTTGTCCAGTTCCTTTCAGAGCGGGAGCTTCGGGTTGAACTCCCGCGCCCAAAGCTCGAAGCAGAGCAGCGTCCAGATGGGATAAGCCCGGTCGGCATTGCCGGATGCGTGTTCGCGGAGCAGGCGTTCGATCGTCTCGGCGGAGAACACGTCGTGCAGGATGGTCTCGCTTTTAAGGAGCGAGTCCTCAGCGAACGAGGCCAAGTGCTCTCGGAGCCACCGGGCGATGGGCACACCGAAGCCCATCTTAGCCCGTCCGAGAATCCGCCGCGGCAGCAGGTCGGCAAATGCGTGGCGCAGCACATATTTCCCCCGTCCGGCATGAAACTTCCACCGCGACGGGATGCGGAATGCGAGTTCCACCACGTTGTGATCAAGCATCGGCGCCCGGGCCGCCAGCCCGTTGGCCATGGCGGCGATGTCCATCTTCACCAGCGGGTCGTTCGGCAGGTAGGTGAGCAGGTCGGCAAACATTGCCGCAGCCGACGGATTCCCCAAGTCAGCGCAATGCTCGTATGCCGGGTCAAGTATGGCCGAAGAGTCAGGGTGGTTCACAGCTTCCAGAAAGGAGGGGGAATAGAGTTGGCGCTTCTCCGCCTCGGACGAATATGCCAGCCACGCCGCGTGCCGACGGGCTGGCGCCAGGTCCATCGAACCCAGGAGCAGCCTGGCGCGGGTGAGGATGCTCTTTCGGTCCTTACCTTTTGGTAAATGCGAGCCCAGCGGTTTGATCAGTTTTCCCAGCCCCGGCCCCATGCGATCCATCCATCCGCAGGCCCGCGCCGCCATGTGGCGGGGGTAGCCCCCGAACGACTCGACTCCACCGTCACCTGTCAGCGCTACCTTCACGTGGCCAGCGGTCATCTTCGCAAGGTAATATGTGGGGATGGCCGACGGGTCTGCGAACGGCTCGCCGTATCGCCGGGCAAGGACGGGCAGGACCCCGACCGCGTCCGGCGTCAGCTGAAATTCGGTGTGCCTGGTGCCGAACTGCTCGGCGGCAATTCTGGCGTATTTCAGCTCATCGTAGCCGCGGTCTCCGAACCCGATGCTGAACGTGCGTATCGGCTCGTCGCAGAATCGACTCATCAGGCCTGTTACTATCGATGAATCGAGCCCGCCGCTCAAGAAAGCGCCAACCGGCGCGTCCGAGACCAACCGCGAGCGCACCGCGTTTTCGACCGCAGCGCGGACTCGGCCAGCAGCCTCCTCGAGGTCCCAGTTCTCCGCCGCTGGAGTCAACTCCCAGTATCTCTTCAGCTGCGACTTCCCATCCTCAAACAGGAGCACGTGTGCCGGTGGTAACTTCCTGACTCCATGATAAATGGTCAACGGAAATGGAACGGCGAGGTAGGACAAGTAGTGATGCACGGCCTCCGGTTCCAGCACGCGTGGAACGGCGTCAAGCGAGAGGAGCGCCTCGAGCTCAGACGCGAACGCGAACAAGCGCTCATCCTGATAATAGACCAGAGGCTTTTCGCCCAACCGGTCGCGGGCAAGCATCAGCCGCTCAGAGTTCGCATCCCAAATAGCAAAGGCAAATACTCCGTCGAGGTGCTCGACGCAGCGCGGCCCGTGTTCCTCGTAAAGATGGAGGATGACTTCGTTGTCGCTTTTCGTTTTGAACCTGTGGCCACGGGATTGGAGGTCGGCTCGCAATTCGAGGAAGTTGTACACCTCGCCATCGCAGGCCAGCAGGACCGAACCGTCCTCGTTCCACATCGGCGGGTGACCGGTTTCGAGGTCAATGACGCTCAGGCGCGTCTGGCCGAGCAGGCATTTCCCCGACCTCACCGAGCCGACATCATCCGGGCCACGGTGCCGGAGTTTTTCGAGCATCCGCGCGACCACGTCCTGCGGCGGGACAGCACCATCGAACACCGTTCCGGCAAAGCCAGACACATGCGCCTCCACGGCGCCGACAACGCGCCATTCTTCTTACTTGAATTCCGGCAGGAATTCGCTCTGGAGTTCCAGCATCTCGTCCAGCATCTTCCGGGCATTTTCGATGCTGTTGACATTCGGGTCCAGGAGCAGCGCCTGCAGCAGTAGTTTCTTGCTGCGGCTGCGATATGCCTCTGTCAGCAGTTCAATAATTGTTATCTGCGGGCGCATAATCGCCGCAAACGGCTCGGGCAGCGCCCCAACGTGCTCCGGATGCACCCCGGCGGCATCCACGACAGCAGGTACCTCGACGACGGCGGACCGCGGCAGATTCTCGATGTAGCCTTCGGAGTTGAGCACGTTCACCGCCTCGCGCCGCTGGCGGCGGTCCAGTTCGATATCACACATAATCGGTGCGGCCAGCTCGCCGCTGGGCGTGGTGAAAAACTCATCCGGCTGGCGCCTGCCGCTGAGGTAATCTTCGATTTGAGGTTCAGTGTCCTCCGCTTCGGCCAAGTGCACCCGCTGGCGCTCCCGGCCGAACGGCCACTTGACCCCGCCGTATTCGGCGCCGAACGATACATACTCGCCGATGTGGTCGTCGGACGGAAACGTGAACACGCCGAGGATTTCGGCGAAGCGGCGGAACAGCGGCGGGGCCTCGTCGTCGGCAGCCGCCTGTTCAATTAACTGCGGGAGGAGGTCAGCGCCGGTTTTCTTGTCTTCGACCCGGACCAGACAATAGAAGTGATTTATCCCAGCCGAAGCGAAATCAAAATCACTAATTGGCCGGCCGGTGTACTTCTCTATCGCCTGTATCGCGCTCGCTACCCCGTGACACAGCCCCACGGCCCTGACGCCAGTCAGGTGGAGGGCGGCGTGCAGCACGCGGGCCACGGGGTTAGTGAAGTTCATCAGGAGCGCCTCGGGGCACAGGCGTTCGACGTCGCGACAAATAGGGACGACCAGTTCGAGGCTGCGGAGCGCGTGGAAGAGCGCCCCCGGCCCGCCGTTCTCGCCCAGGCAATGCCGGAAGCCATAGGACAGCGGGATACGGAAGTCCTGCTCCCACAGCTCCATCCTCCTGCGGGCCACGGCGCAGATGACGTAGTCCGCGCCGGGCAGCGCCTCGCAGCGGTCGGTGGTGTGTTGTATGGTCGCGTCTGACCCGGCGAGTTTCTTCACCAGTTCCGCGAACTCTGCCATCTTTTTCGCCGAATCGGCGTTCACATCGACGAGGGTCAAGGTGATACCGCGTCCGTGGAGTTCCCCGCAGTTGAGGATATCGACTATCTGCCCCTTGCCGAAACTCCCGCTGCCCGCGCCGATGACAACGACCTTCATCTCCGCCCTCCTCTATCTGTCCAGTTTGTCTTCCAGATACCCCACCATCCGGTCGAGCGAGACGCGGTCCTGTTGCATCGAGTCGCGGTTGCGGACGGTGGCTGCGTTGTCGTCGAGTGTCTCGAAGTCCACCGTGATGCAGTATGGGGTTCCGATCTCGTCGTGACGCCGGTAGCGCTTTCCGATGGAGCCGATGGTGTCGGGTATGGCTGGCCAGCGTTTGCGAATATCGTCGAACAGCGGCTTTGAGACCGCTACGAGTTTGTCCTTTTTCGACAGCGGGAACACGGCGACCTTGCACGCCGCCACCTCGGTTTTCAATCCCAGTACTACTCGTTTTTCGCCGCGCACTTCCTCCTCGCGGTAAGCGTCGCACAGAATCGCCAGAAGCGCACGGTTCAGGCCGAACGAGGGCTCCACCACATAGGGCACGTAGCGCTCCCTCGTCTGGGGGTCTTCGTATTCAAGTTTCTGGCCCGATAGCGCTGCGTGCTGCTTCAAGTCGTAGTCGGTGCGCGAGGCGATGCCTTCCAATTCGCCCCACTTGCCCCACGGGAAAAGGTATTCGAGGTCAACAGTGCGGTTTGAGTAATGCGAGAGTTCTTCCTTGCCGTGCTGCCGCCAGCGGAGCTTCTCGGCGCTGAGGCCGAGTGAAATATAATACTCCCATGCCTCCTCCTGCCAGCGCTCGAAGTGTTCCCGGTCCGTTCCCGGCCGACAGAAGTATTCTATCTCCATTTGCTCGAACTCGCGGGGCCGGAAGACGAAGTTCCCGGTGGTAATCTCGTTGCGGAACGCCTTGCCGACCTGTGCGATGCCGAAGGGTATCCGCAGCCGCATCGACTGCTGGACCAGTGCGAAGTTGTAGAAGATGCCCTGCGCAGTTTCCGGCCGGAGGTACGCCTCGGAGCCGGCGCCTTCGACTGGCCCGACGTGGGTTTTGAACATGCAGTTGAACTTTCGCGCCTGGCTTAGTTGGCCGCCGCAGTTCGGGCAGCAGACGTTGTTTTCGGCGATCAACTTTGAGATGTGTTCCAGCGGCAGGCCGTCGAAATTCCCGCCCAACTCCTCCGCCAGCAGGTAGTCGCCCCGAAACCGCTCACGGCAGTCTTTGCAGTCAACCAGCGGGTCGTTGAAGTTTTCGACGTGGCCGGACGCCTGCCACACTTTCGGGTTGACGATGATGGCGGAGTCAAGCCCCACGATGGCCTCGCGGTCTTGCACGAACCGGTCCCACCACATGGTTCGGATGTTTCGCGCCATTTCTGTGCCGAGCGGGCCCAAGTCCCATTGGTTCGCGAAGCCCTGATAGATTTCCGAGCCGGGGAAGATAATGCCCCGCCGCTTGCAGAGGGATTTCAGTTTTCTCAGGATTTCCGACTCGTTATTCTGCGCCATAAAAATTCCCCGTTATCCGGCCATGTTCCTACTTGTAGTCCAAATCCGCCGGCCAGGATGTTATCCTGCCGACTGGCACCTCATCTCCCGAAGATGATGCCGGCGTAGCCAACCGCCATCTGGAAGGCGTCCGGCCGCTCGTCCATTACGTCGTGGCTGGTGGTATATTCGACCAGAGCGGATTTGCCCGCACCGGATGCCGCCGCAGCGGCCACTGTGGCGGCGACCGCACCCGCGCCGCACGCGTTGGAATTCTTCTGAGCCTCCCCGACCACTTTGTCCGCCTCGAACCCGAGCGCCAGGTCGATGATGCGGCGGTCGTTCTGGTGCATTTTCTCGAGGGCTGCGGAGCCGACGCCCCACGGCGCGAAGCCGTAACTCGGGCCGTAGTGGGTCAGGTCGGTCGAACCCAGCACGGCGGTGCGCCTGCCGGACCCACGCAGGACGCTTCCGACGGCTGCTCCGGCCGCGGCGGCCTCTGGGCCGGGCGGCATCGCAATCGGCACGATACGCGCCTCGGGATGCAAATGCTTGATGATGGGCACCTGGACCTCGATGGAGTGCTCCTGCGCGTGCGAGCCGGGGTCGCTGGTGAGGTGTTGGGAGCATTTCTCGAGGAGCAGTTTGGCCAGCTCAGCGTCCACCTCGACCTCACCCAGGGGGGTGTCCCACGAGCCGGTGGGATACACCGCTCCGTGCTTCGCACCCCAGGAGTGGACGGCGCCGAAGATGACGAATGCTTCCGGTGAGGCTGCCTGGAGGCACTTGACGACTTTTGCGGCGACAGCGCCGGAAAAGACCCAGCCGGCGTGGGGGACAATGCCAGCAGAGGGTTTCGCCGGCTCTGACGGCGGCTCAAACCCTGCGAGGAAGTTCTCGATCTGTTCGGCGCAGTCGCCGGAATAAAAATGCGGAGCAACAGGTCTCCGTTTCATATCGAGTCCTCCTCGAAGTCGTCCATGATTATTGTGATTATAGGATTTCTGCCCGATAATGAAAGTCGGAAGGCAACTTCATGTCGCTGGTGCCCAGAATGGTCGTTTGTAGATTTCGGACTGCGCCGCTTGACTGTCGCCGCGGTGCGTGGTAAATTCACAATGGGAGGATGATTGTTGTGGGCGAAATGGCGAGGAACAAAGGCCGTGCTGAGCGGGGAATTGGCGGCGCCCTGATTCCACCATCTGGTGGATGACCTGAAATCCGCCATAGCAGGGCTAGTGTCCTCCCCAGGCGCCCGGCTTGTGGCGACTGTTGGCGAGCAACTGGCGTCGAAGGCTGGGTCCCATGCGACGGGGCGATGTGAACCTGGTCAGGGCAGGAATGCAGCAGCCATAAGCATTCAGCCCTGGGCGCCGTGGGGTTTCCTGGCTGGAGCCAACTGCTGGTCGAGACGGCCGCAACCAGCGTCGAAGGAGGACTGCACGGCCATCATCAACGTACGGGTCGCGGGTGTTGTTCGAGGACTCGGTGGCAGGTTAAGTTTATGATGTCTTACGTTGTTCTAGCGCGGAAGTATCGGCCGAAGACCTTCGACGAGGTGATTGGCCAGCAGAGCACGGCGGTGACGTTGAAGAACGCGATCACGTCGGACCGAGTTGCACACGCCTACCTGTTCTCCGGGCCGCGGGGCGTGGGCAAGACCACGATGGCTCGGATAATGGCAAAAGCCCTGAACTGCGAGAAGGGCCCCACTGCGGAGCCGTGCAACAAATGTGCTCTCTGCAAGAGCATCGACACCGGCGAGGACATTGACGTGGTGGAGATTGATGGTGCGTCTCACACAGGGGTGGACAACGTGCGGGCGCTCCGCGAAAACGCCCGCTATGCTCCCGCTCGCTCCAGGTACAAAATCTACATCATCGACGAGGTTCACATGCTGAGCGATTCGGCATTCAATGCCCTCCTCAAGACGCTGGAGGAGCCGCCTCCGCACGTCAAGTTCATCTTCGCGACTACCGAGCCGCATAAGTTGCTCGACACTGTCCGCTCGCGCTGCCAGCGGTTCGACTTCCGCCGCATCCCTGCCCCGCTGATCTCAAAACGTCTCGCGGACATCTGTAAAAAGGAAAAGATAGAAACAGGAGATGGTGCGCTGGAGGCTATTGCCAAGTCGGCACACGGCGGGATGCGAGATGCCGAGTCGCTTCTCGACCAAGTTGCCGCGCTGTCCGGCGGCAAGGTCACCGTGGAAGACATCGAACGCCTGACCGGCGCTGTCCCGCGAGAGAAGATGTTTGAGTTACTCCGTGCCCTTGCCGGCCACGACGCCCGCCAGGCGATTGAGCTTGTGGATGGGGCGCTCGCTGGCGGCTGCGCGTACGACGAACTTATACAGCAGCTTGTTGAGTCCGTCCGGGAACTTCTGCTCGCACGTATCGCGGGTGCGGACAGCCCGCTGATTGAGCGGGGGGACGCCGAGCGGAAAGTCATCGCAGAACTTGCCCCGGAGTTCACCCCCGACGGGCTGATGTACCTGGTGCAGATGTTCGCGGAAACGAAGCAAAAAGCGCGGAAAAGCACCCAGACCCGGGTAGTGCTTGAACTGGCGCTTATCAAGGCGGCCGAAGTACACGAACTCCGCCCACTCGACGAAATACTCGAACGACTCCGTGCGCTCGAACCCGGCGGCCGGACCGCAACCGCCCACAGCCGACCGGCCGCGGGGACACCAGAGCCACAACCAAAACCTGCCACTCCAGCCCGCCAGGCTGGCCACGGACCAGCGCGGACGGGCAACCTGTGGACGGACGCTCTGGCGATCATTGAACAGCGGAAACCACCGCTCGCCGTCTTCATGGCCAAGGCGTCGTGCCGCGCCGCCGACAACCCCGTCACAGCCGGCCCTGCAAGATACATCATCGAACTTGGCCCAATGGAGGCCAGCCATGCCAAAGCGAACAAGCAGCTGATCGAGAGTGCCCTGTCGGAGGTCAGCGGGAAGCAATGTCTGGTTGAACTGCGGAACACTTCCGATGCTGAGAACACGCCCGGCCCGAAGGCGCCGCCGAAGCGCGGTCCGGCCGAGCCAAAAGGCGGACACATCAAAAAGGCAATGGCCCTATTTGACGCAAGAATTGTCGCCGTAGGCGATAGCCCCAAACGGCAAAGGGAGGAAAATGAAAGGACCTAACCCGCAAATGGGCGAATTGATGAAGCAGGCCCAGCAGTTTCAGAAAAAGTTGGCCGACGTTCAGGAGGACCTTCGTACCCGCGTGGTGGAGGGTACGGCGGGCGGCGGAATGGTCAAGGCTCAAGTCAACGGCAAACAGGAGCTGGTCGCACTCAACATCTCCTCCGAGGTCGTTGATCCGGATGACGTCGAGATGCTCCAGGATCTGATTATCGCCGCCGTATCACAGGGCACAAAGAAATCGCGGGAACTCGCGGAGAAGGAGATGTCGAAGGTCACGGGCGGGATGCCGCTTCCGGGCTTGTTTTAGGAGTTTGCCGAGGGTCGGTAATGGTGGGACACCCTGCGAGCATCGAGGCGCTGGCGACGGAATTTGCCAAGATGCCGGGTATCGGCAGCCGGACGGCTATGCGCCTGGCTTACTATGTCCAGTCCCTCACGAGTGAAGATGCCGCGAGACTGGTGGATGCCATCCGAACGGTCAAGGCGAAGTCGCGCCAGTGTTCCATTTGTTGCAACATTTCCGAGACTGACCCGTGCCCTGTCTGTGGCGACGCCAGCCGCGACCGGACGACAGTTTGCGTGGTGGAGCGCGTGCAGGACATGACCGCTATCGACTCCAGCGGCAGTTACCGAGGGCTGTACCACGTACTGGGCGGCCGAATCGCACCATTGGACGGGGTGTATCCCGAAAACCTCAACATCGACGCTCTCGTCACGCGAGTGAAGGAAGGCGAGATCAGGGAAATCATCATCGCCACGAACCCTGATACAGAGGGCGACTCGACGGCGAATCTGGTGGCGGACAGGCTGGCACCATTCGGCGTGACTGTGTCGGTTCTCGCCCGTGGTGTGCCCGCAGGGGGGCAGCTCGAACACGCCGCCAAGAACACCCTCGCCGGCGCAATAGAAGGAAGACGAACAGTTAAAGGCTAAATATAAGTCGAGTTCGGCCGATAATTAAGACAGAAACGCGAACACGTTCTACTTCAATCAGGTCGCCATACTGAAGGGGTGTAGTCCTCATGCCGATGGAAATGGGCATGTCTCTTAATCAGAAGCTCCAGCTGAAGATGCGGCTGGCGCCGCAGGTCATTCAGTCCATACAAATACTCCAACTCCCCACGCTCGAACTCCAGGAGCGCATCAATCAGGAAATGCTGGAGAACCCTGTCCTCGAGCAGGTCGAGCCGGGCTACGAAGAGGCCGAGCCCGCGGAACCCGCCGTCCACGACGAGCGGACGACCGACGACGCCGAGTTCGACAAGTTGGAGGAATTTCAAGAGAGACTGAACGACTACTCATCACAGGCACCAGCAAGACCCCGCAAAGACACCCAGGACCCCAAGCTGGAGGCCATGCAAAACACCGCCGCCCGGTCCATTTCGCTCCAGGAGTATCTGGTAGGCCAGTTGAGCTTACTCGAGCTCGACCAGACCACCAGGCGAATTGCAGAGAACATCGTGTATAATCTCGACGATAATGGATACCTCCAGTACACGCTCGAGGAGATCGTCGAGTCGATGGCGCCCGGAACCACTGTCGCTGAGGCTGAAAGGGTGCTCAAGGTAGTCCAGTCGCTCGACCCGCCCGGTATCGGAGCGCGCGACATCAGGGAATGCCTGCTTCTGCAATTGTCGGACAACAGCGGCGACGAGCGCCAACTCGAGCGTCTCCTGGTTACAGACCATCTCGACAACCTGCGTATGAACCGGTATCCGAAAATTGTCAGAGAAACCGAGCGGACGCTGGAAGAGATCCGCAAGGCAGCGGAGCTGGTCTGCCACCTCAATCCCAAGCCGGGCGCCGTGTTCAGCACCGAGCAGCCCCATTACGTCCTGCCAGACGTGAAAATCCAGGAAAAAAACGGCGCCTACGAGGTAATCATGTGCGACGACTACATCCCTCGGCTCAAAGTCAGCAAGCGTTACCTCGAGGTTCTCAGGTCATCCGAAAGTTCCCGCGAAGAAAAGCAATACATCAAGCAGAAATTACAGGCTGCAAAGTGGATGATAGACGCCATCGAGCAGCGCCGCAACACCCTGCGGACGATTGTGGAGCAGCTGGTGAAAGAGCAGCGCGAATTCTTTGAAAAAGGAATTCGCTTCCTCAAGCCGCTAAGAATGGGCAAAATCGCGAAAGCTGCCGGCGTGCACCTGTCCACGGTGAGCAGGGCCATTGCCGACAAGTATGTGGAAACACCGCGGGGCCTGTTTGAGATCAGGTTCTTCTTCGCCGGCCGCGCCGAGCTCAACCACAAGGGCTCCCAGCAGTCGAGAGAGAGCGTTCAGGACCTCGTCCGTGAACTCGTAGAAAACGAAGATAAAAAGGCCCCCTCAGCGACGTCGACATCGTCAACACCCTCAAGGACAGGGGTATCGATCTGGCGCGCCGCACCGTCAGCAAGTACCGGCGCAACATGAACATCCCGCCCTCGCGACAGAGAATACAATACTGACAACCGTGCTGAATTCGTAAACATCCGCCAGAGCCCGAACCACCACACACTGCGGACTGTTGCTTGACCTCACGCGGGCTAAGACGGACAATCTATGGTCGGCCGTCACTTCCAAAACCAGACATCCCACTGGGCCGGGACAATGAGAAAAACCCTGCTGCTGGCGCTCTCCATGGCGGTCTTCAGTGCGCCTGTTCACGCAGGCACGGACGGCACGAGCTACTACAAACCCGGGAGGTGGCTCGAGGTTCTGGTCGATTCGCCCGGACGCATTACCGCACCCGGCACAACGACCGTCGTTGAGAAGCAATCGGCAGAGGCGCAATACGTTCTGCCGATGTCCGCCCCCTGGTCGGCCGCGTTCAATGGCGTGAGGCTCGACGTTGCAGGGATTGCGGAGGGCGGGTGGGTCGCCGCAGAACTCGCCGGCGCGGCGGGGAACAGAACAGCCGAGCGGGATGGTATTCTCGAGGCGCTCCCGCCGGGCTCGGTTGTTGCGCCGCTGGGCGACATCCGCCGCGGGGTGCCGAGCTCGTTCGACTTGGTCATCTGTTACGATTTCAGCGAAGGCAATCTCCAGCCGCAGGAACGAATCGCCCTCGAGCAGTTCGTCCGGCGTGGCGGCGCGGTGTTCTTGATTTTCGCATCCCGCGCCATACCCGCCGGATCAGTCGGGCTATGGCGAACACTATTCGGAGCAACAGGTACCCCTCAGAAGCAGGCGCCCGGCCTCCCACGCGGCCTGCGTGTGCCGGGCGATTTTGAACTGCGGTTCGACGCCGCCATGCCCCGGCTGGTCTGGCAGCGGTGCGGGCGGGGTGTCGTAATCGCGTACGGACTGGCCCCGAACGAAAAGGTGTTAGAACAGCCCGAGGGGACGACGGAGCTTTTCAATCGGGTGGTCTTCCATATCCGGGAGGCCCGGCGTCCGCTGACGCTTGGCCCGGTCGAGCCCGACGTCTTCGGCTTGTTCGAGGAGACCGGATGGTCGGCTTCGTCCCGCTGGAGGTTTGCTCTTCTGGCTTGCGGTTACGCCGGAGCAGCAGCGGGGTTAATTTTGAGCTTCGGAAGCTTTGTGTCGAGGCGACGCTGGATGTGGCTGGCAGGAATGCTTTGCATCGCAGCGGGCGGGGCAGCCGTTATTCTCGGAGCGACAGCCGATAGGTCGGGGCTGGCGCTCGATACGGTAGCGATGGTTATACAGGAACCGCAAACCGATCCGGTTGATGTCGTTCTCGGGAGGATTTCGCGACTGGGGCCGGAGGATGCCTTGCAATTGCGCTCTGCCACGCCCATCCCGCCGCGGCTGGTGCTCCACAGCCGCTTCTCAGCCAGCCGGAAAAATTGGGTGAATTACCGATTCTTTTCCCACCGGTCAACCGTCGAGCCCATGCTTGATACCGGCCAGAGGCTGTGCCTGGCCTCGGTCCGAGCAGCCGCCGAGACGACGCCGGGCGAGCAAGTCCAGCCGCCGCCGAACGCGGACAAATTAATTGGGTTTTTCAGGAAACACTGGGCAGAGGGCGAAACCACCTATACCTTCCGCTGGGCGCGGTCGGCGGTTCCGCGGCGCCTGTTTGAGAGCTCGGCGGGCGGTACTTTCTCCCAGATTTCCCGCGCGACGGTGCTGTTCGTCTCCGGGGCGAAGAAATCTCCCGCTGTTCCGCGCTAGCGGCAGGGCCGGCCTGGTGCCCGCTGGCGCCTGGGAAATTGCATTCATCGTCCGCCAACTTGAACTGGGCAGGGAAGCGAGCGTATAATTCCGAGGTCGCGTAAGCCGCGTTTGCTGGGACGGTCAAGATATGAATGTGGTAATAACCGGCGGCGCTGGGTTTATCGGGTCCCATCTGGCCGAAGCGCTGCTTGCAGGCGGTGACACGGTCACGGCGATTGACGACCTGTCCACCGGCAGCCTGAAAAACCTTGAACACCTCCGGCCGAACCCAAACTTTGACTTGGTGGTCGAGAGCATCACAAACGAGGGCGTACTCGATCATGTTGTCAGCAGCGCAGACGCAATCTATCATCTGGCCGCTGCTGTTGGTGTCAGGCTGATTGTGGAAAGGCCTGTGAGGACCATCGAGACCAACATCCTGGGGACGGACGCCGTGCTCAAGGCCGCCGCCAGGTACGGCACGAGAGTCTTCATTGCTTCTTCTTCCGAGGTCTATGGCAAGAGCGAGCGGATGCCGTTCGCAGAGGACGCAGACATGGTCCTCGGCCCCACTACCCACAGCCGGTGGTGTTACTCGTGCTCGAAAGCCATCGACGAGTTCCTGGCACTGGCCTACCACCGCCAGCGGGGGTTGCCGGTTGTCATCGGCCGGCTTTTCAACACCGTCGGCCCGCGACAGACCGGGCAGTACGGGATGGTCGTTCCGCGGTTCGTCGAGCAGGCCCTTGCGGGCGAGCCGATAACTGTGTACGGAGACGGCGAACAGGCGCGGTGCTTCTGCCACGTCCGGGACGTCATTCCCGCGGTGGCAGCGCTGACGTCCGAGCCCAAGGCCGAGGGCGGCATTTTCAACATCGGCAGCACCGACTGCATTACCATCAACGCGCTTGCTGAGAGGGTCAAAACCGTCACCGCCAGCCGATCGGAAATCGTGCACATCCCTTACGCACAGGCGTACGAGGCGGGCTTCGAGGACATGCGAGTCCGCGTGCCCGACATCTCGCGGGTAACCAGCCTGATCGGCTTTCGGGTCACGCGGGACATCGGCCAGATCATTCAGGACGTGGCACGGTACTTCAAGAGCGCCAAGCAGTGAACCACCTTGTGGCGGAGCCGCTCACCCTTCTACCCCATCGAAGCAGTAGGTGCAGAGTTTTTCCTTCGGCAGGCCGATGGCTTCCACAAGGTCGGCGAGCTTCTGATACCTCAGCGAGGTCAGGCCCATTCGACGTCTTATTCGGTCCACCATAGCGGCGTATTTTTCCGAACCGTAGTGCGCATATTCCTCGAGGGCCGCGCGGCCCTTTCCTTCCAACTCCCTTATCGCCCTTCTGGCCGCAAGGTCGAGCTCGGATTTTGACCTCGAGAAGTTCAGGAACTTGCAGCCGTACACCAGGGGTGGACATGCTGGCCGCATATGCACCTCGCGCGCACCGCAGTCGTAGAGCCGCTGGATTGTGTCCTTGAGTTGTGTGCCGCGTACGATGGAGTCCTCGCAGAATAACAGCCTTTTGTTCTGGATCAGTTCGGTGATGGGGATTAGCTTCATCCTTGCTACAAGGTCTCTGACGGTTTGGTGTTGTGGCATGAAACTCCTGGGCCACGTTGGGGTGTATTTCACGAATGGTCTGCGGTAGGGCAGGTTCGCCTGGTTTGCGTATCCCAGGGCGTGTGCGATGCCGGAGTCCGGTATCCCAGCAACGATGTCTATTTGTGCGTCGTCGTTTCGCGCGAGCGCGGCCCCGCACCTGTTCCTTGCTGTTTCCACGTTGATGCCTTCGTAACTCGAGGCGGGATACCCGTAATACACCCAGAGGAACGAGCATATTTGCATTCGGTCGCCCGGTGGGCTTTTTTGTTCGACCCCTTCTGCGGTAATAAAGACCACCTCACCGGGGCCGAGGTATTTTTTGACGCGGTAGTTGAGATTCGGGAAGGCACAGCTCTCCAGGGTAACGGCGAAGGACCGCGGCTTTTCGCCGATGACGACCGGCGTCCTGCCAAGCCGGTCTCTGGCCGCGTAGAGCCCCTTGTCGGTGAGCAGGAGGATGGAGCAGGAGCCTTGGACCGACTCCTGCGCGTTCAGTATTCCGTCCTCGAACGTTGACCCCTCGTTGATTAGTGTCGCCACCAGTTCCGTGGGGTTGATTTCACCCCCGCCCATTTCAGAGAAGTGCGTGGCTTTTTTGCTGAAGGCCCTTCGTGCGAGGGCGTGTACGTTCTTCACTACACCGACGGTCACGATGGCATAAACGCCGAGGTGCGAGGCGATGACAAGCGGCTGGGGCTCATAGTCGCTGATGACCCCTATCCCCTGCTTGCCGTGCATCTTGGGCAGGTCGTCTGCAAATTTGGACCTGAATTGGGCGTTGCTGATGTCGTGGATGAATCGGGTGATCCCCTTGGAGTCCTTCACCGCGAGGCCGCCGTACGTGGTGCCTAGGTGAGAGTGGTAGTCGGTGCCGAAGAAAAGGTCATCGACGCATTTGTCTTTGGAAACTACGCCAAAGAATCCACCCATCCCACTCCACCTCCTTCTAACGAGGGTTGTCGGGGCTTCCCGCGTTCATAAACTTGATCAGCCGCGAAATCATCCGAGGGTCCAGCGTACACTCGCGGAATATACCCGATGTGTAGTCGATTGACAAGCGGATTCTGCGGCTGCCGGGAACGGCCCTGTCTCCCCCACCCCGCACGTGGGTTTCTCACGCCACACCCTGCCCAGCCACCGCAAGGAACGCACACGCGGCACACCGTCTTTTCCGTTTCCACTTCGGCTTCAGGTGAAACTTGAATGTCGGCGACGCGACGCTATAATTCTTGCCCGGGCTGGGGAAGATGAATGGAGAAATCCAAATGAGCGAATTTGCGGGCATGCAGTTTGGGCTTGGCGGCTTGCCGATGTTGTCCAAGGCACGCACGCGCTCCATTTGCGCCGAAAACCCCACCGGCGAAAAGGGCAAGGGCGGGATGGCGGTGCCGGACCCCGCTGACCCCAGTCTGCCTCATTCGGCCGCAGCCACCGACCTCGGGCAGGGCTGGAAGGTCAGGCCATTCCTTAAGGTGGCGGCTGGGGAAACTGTGACGCTGATGGATGTGGACGGGCCGGGAGTGATTCAGCATATCTGGATGACGACAGAAACAAACTGGCATGGCCACGGCAGGGCGTGTGTGCTGCGGTTTTACTGGGATGACGAGGAGGCACCGTCGGTGGAGGTCCCGATGACGGACTTCTTTGCGGTGGGCCACGACTTGTTCGCCCGGGTCAACTCGCTTGCCGTGGTGGTGAACCCGACCTCGGCGCTGAACTGCTACTGGCCGATGCCGTTCAGAAAGCACGCCCGAATCACGTTCACGAACGAATCCGGCAGGACCGTGGACCCACTTGCCTTCCAGATAACCTATGCCGAAACGGAAGTTCCACGCAATGCTGGAACATTTCACGCCCAGTGGCGCCGCGCCGTGACCGACCGCAACAACCCCGACTACACAATCGTTGATCACATCAAGGGCCAGGGGCACTACGCCGGCACGTTCCTTGCGTGGACGCAGCTCTCGGATGGCTGGTTCGGCGAAGGCGAGGTCAAGTTCTACATTGATGGCGACACCCAGTTTCCAACCATCTGCGGCACCGGCACAGAAGATTACTTCTGCGGCAGTTACGGCTTTCCCGAGCCATATAGCACGCCCTATGTTGGCAACGTCCTTAACCACGCGGGCGATGAGGGGCCACCGAAATGGAGCCTCTACAGGTGGCACATCATGGACCCGGTTCGCTTCCGGGAAGATTTGCGGGTGACCATTCAGGCGCTGGGCTGGTGGCCCAACGGCAAGTTTCAGCCGCTGGCGGACGACGTCGCCTCGGTGGCCTACTGGTACCAGGCCGAGCCGCATGAGCGGTTCCCGAAGTTCCCGCTCCTCAAGGATAGGTGGCCAAGATAGTGGCCAGTTGTGAACTGGTGACAGTTCTGCGAACGGGCATCAGAACGTATTGTATTTAGGAGGAAGGAATGTCTCTTCTGGTTGCGGCTGCTGCGTTCGCTCTCTACCTGATTGCATACAACACTTACGGCCGATACCTGGGCAAAAGGCTCTTCGGGCTCAGCCCGACGGGAAGAACGCCCGCTCACGAATTTAGCGACGGGGTGGATTATGTGCCGGCGCGGAAGGGCATCGTTTTCGGCCACCACTTCGCATCCATCGCTGGGACTGGGCCGATTGTGGGGCCTGCGTTGGCCATCATCTGGGGCTGGCCGCGGGCGCACTGGCGCTGTGGGACGGGAAAGGCGCCGGAGCGCTGGTCCTGTGGCCGCTTTTCGGGACGCTCAACCAGCTCATCGCCGCCCTGGCGCTGATGGTCATCTCGGTTTATCTCTACGAGAAGCGAAAGCCCATCTGGGCCACCGCTATTCCGTTTGTGATTATGGTCTGCCTGACCGGCTGGGCGATGGTGTATAACCTGCGGGACTTCCTCCTCGGCAGCGACTACGTATCGAGGCAGCCACATCTCTTCGTCATCGGTGCCCTCGTCGCTCTCCTCGAGGTGTGGATGATTATCGAGGTAGCCATTCACATCAAGAAAGCGCCGAAACCGAAGGCACAAACCGGTTGAGACCCTATCCTTGCGCACGGGTACCGACGGTGGAGGTCAGGCAGTACCGGTTTGGTCCGGGGCTGCGGGTGAGTGTGCCCGGCCGGGCAAGTCGGGATAAGTAACAATTTCACCGGCAAAGTTCCGTAGCGTCAGGGTGCCGCCTTGGTGCCTGACCACATAGCTGGGGTCGATGGGCACCTTCCCGCCGCCGTCAACGGCGTCCACCACAAACCGCGGCACGCCAAGCCCCCCAACGTTCCTGTAAAGGTGTTTCATTATCTCGATGCCGCGTGAGACCGGCGTCCGAAAGTGCTCGACCCCGGCGACAGGGTCACACTGAAGCAGGTAATACGGCCTCACCCGAATACGAAGCAGTGCCCGGCAAAGCTCCTCCATTACCTCCGGGCTGTCGTTCACCCCGCGCAGCAGCACGGTCTGATTGCCGAGCGGGATGCCGCGCCGGAGCAGCCGGTCACACGCCTCAGCCGACTCCGGCGTGACCTCGCGAGGATGGTTGAAGTGCGTGTTCACCCACACCGGATGATACCTCTCCAGCATCCCGCACAGTTCATCGTCCACCCTGGCCGGCCAGGTTACCGGGCTGCGCGTGCCGACGCGGATAATTTCCACGCTCGGTATCGAGCGGAACCGCCTAAGAAATTCCTCAAGCCGCCGGGTGGTCATGCTGAGCGGCTCGCCGCCGGAAATGATTACATCCCTGATAATTGGGTGCGCCCGGACGTAATCGACCTGCGCCTTCAGCGCGGCGGCGGAAACTTCGAACTGTGGCTTGCCGACCATGCGCTTCCGCGTGCAGTGCCGGCAATACGTCGGGCACATCGCCGTCGAGAGGCACACCACTCGGTCCGGGTAGCGGTGTATCAAACCGGGGACGGGCGAGTAGCGCGACTCCTCCGCGAGCTCGTCCGCCGAAAGGCCACTGCCTGCGGCCAGTTCGGCCCCGTCGGGCACGCATTGACGAAAGATGGGGTCAGCGGCGCACGGTTCCCTGATTAGTGACAGGTAGTGTGGGGTAACTGCGAACGGATACCGTTCCGCCGCCCGGCGCATCGGTTCCGTTACGTTCAATGCGGGGAAGTGCTCCGCCAGTCTGTCAAGTGAATCAATTCGATGGCGCATCTGATTGCCGAGTGAGGACCTCGACGGCCTTTTCGGCCGTTCCGCTGACGGTTTCGCCCGCGCCAATCTGCGCGTTGAAGTCGAGCATTGCGTGGACTATCGAGCACCCATGGCCCGCGGTTGAACCGTCCAGCAGGATTGACGAAGCGAGCGCCGAGTTCGCACCTACGACACACCCGTGGCCGACGCTCACGTTTGGGCCGACAGTGGCACCAGCCCTAATCACCGCCCCCTCGCCGACAGAGACGAATGAGCCCAGCCGACAGCCCTTCCCCACCTCAGCGTTGGCCTGGATTTCGGTGTATTTGGCGGTAACGTTCTGGCCTAATTTGCAGCCTTCGCCGAGGGAACAGCCTTCCAGTTGGCAGCCAGCGCCGACGGCGGCTCCGGCCGCGATGCGACAGGACGAGATGCGGGCGTTTTTCCTGAG
>JAUWIN010000069.1 GCA_030605345.1 Candidatus Brocadiia bacterium | reverse complement strand
GTGGGCCCGGTTACCATATCGATGGGTTGCCCGCCGTGGGGGGGGCCGGGATGTACGGGCGGGGCGTGGGGGCTGCGACGTTTGGGGCGGCGGATGTGGGGCGCTCAGGCCACGGGCCGGTCCTGGTCGAGTTTATGACCTACCGATATAAGGGGCACTCGCTCAGTGATGCGGAGGCCTACCGCTCTCGCGAAGAGGTGGAGGCCTGGCGGAAGCGCGACCCGGTGACCATATTCCCGCAGCAACTGCTGGGGGCTAAGTTTGCACGGGACCAGGGCGGCCCCATCACCGAACAAGACATCAAGGCCCTGCGGGCGAAGGTCTGGCAGCGGAACTCGGACATGGCCCAGAGGGCCGGCGGGTCGGAAGCGCCGGCGCCCGACACAATGCTTCTCCACATGTTCGCGGAAGCCAAAGACGAGGAGGTGCCCCGGCGATATGCCAACCCGCGGCCGGTGGGCGATGTGCCCCGGTTCGAGCGAAAGGAGGGAAACCTCCTCAGCTACCGGCTTGCGGTGCGCGAGGCGCTGATTGAGGAAATGCTGCGGGACGAAAGGGTGGTGTTGTTTGGCGAGGACATTGCGGAATACGGCGGAGCATTCGCGGTAACAAAAGGACTGCTGGAGGTGTTCGGGCGCGACAGGGTTTTCAACGCGGCCATTTCCGAGTCGGCCATTGTCGGCTCCGCAGTGGGCATGTCGATGACGGGACTTCGGCCGGTCTGTGAGATCATGTACGACGATTTCATCCTGATGACCATGGACCAGACGGGCAATCAGGCGGCGAAGTGGTACTATATGTCCGGCGGACAGACGAGCGTTCCGATGGTCCTTCGGACGACTCACGGCGGCGGCCGGGGCTACGCGGGGCAGCACTCGCAGTGCCTCGAATCTGTCTGCACCCACATGCCCGGCCTGATTGTTATCGTCCCGTCTGACGGGTATGACGCCAAGGGCCTGCTGAAGTCGGCCATACGCGACCCCAATCCGGTTTGTTTCTTCGAGCATCAAGCCCTGTACGGTGAGGAGGTCGCTGTGCCGGAAGAGGAATATCTTGTTCCCATCGGCAAGGCGGCGGTGAAGCGGGAGGGGACGGACGTGACGGTCGTCGCCTGGGGCTGGCCGGTGCGGCACGCTCTAACGGCGGCACGGGAACTTGAGGCGGAGGGGGTGTCGGTTGAGGTAGTTGACGTGCGCACGCTGTGGCCGCTGGACATCGATACCATTCTCGGCTCTGTCAGGAAGACCGGGCGATGTGTGGTTGCTTCTCAGGCCGTAACCCAGGGGAGTTTCACCGGCGAGGTGGTCTCGCAGATAATGGAGCAAGGCTTCGACTATCTCGATGCGCCGGTGATCAGGCTTGGTGCGCCGAACGCCGTTTCGCCCTGCGCCCAGTCACTCGAAAAGTCTTATCTGGTGGACGACGAGAAGGTGGTGGCGAGCGTTCGGCGGGCGCTCGAGTAGAGGGTTGTTCCTTGCCTGCCCCTGTTTTACTCTTTGAAGATGTTGAGGATTCGGTGGATTTCGCGGAGTGACTTCTGGATCAGCTTTTTCGGCATGCCCCCGACGGCGTCAACCGGGTCGTGCATGGTTCTTTTTGTCTGGCGTTTCATCGCGTCGAATGCCCGGTCGATGAGGTCTTCGACGAAGACTTTCACCAGGAGCGTTCTGTCTTGCTCCACTGTGCCACATTCCAGGCATTCGGCCTTGACCAGGTATCCTTCGGCGTATGTAAAGGTAAAGGGGGTGACCTTTTTGCAGGTGAGGCAGTAACGACGGGTCTCGACCTCGGCGCGCTTACTTCCCTGTTCGTCAGAGCGTGCGTCGGTTCTATGCGAGTGATCTGCTTCTTCGGGCATCGTCGCACCCCGTGACCTGACCAGCCTAACACTATTGATTATACACCAGGTGCAGCGGTTCGCAAGGCGTAAAGCAGGCGCGGGCCGCTAATACATTATGGGGAAGATTAGGGTGAAGGTCTGCTCGGCGAGGCTCTCCTCTGAGGCGTCGTTCTCCAATGTAAGTTTGAACTTGACGGCTCGGGTATGCTTTTGCCCGCCGGGATCAGGGAGGTCGGGTGTGTCTGTCCATGCGTCGTCGTCCTCGATGTCGTCGTAACCTTCGGCGAAGTACCACACTTGAAACGACTGAACGTGTCGTGCGATCGTGATGGGAGTGCCGTCCTCGCCGTCGTCTTCTTCGGTGGCTGTGGCGTTATCGTCGGGGTCCACGGCGGCCCTGTCATTGTCCCACACCTTGCGCAGGAGATTGGTTCCGGAGTGGTCGCTTTCCGAATAGCTGCCGTCGCTGTCGGAGAGGCAGTATTCGATGTAAACGTGCTTGGTGCTGACGCCGTCCAGGCGCCTGGCCTGGAAAGTAATTGATTTTCTGTCGTCCTTGATTTTGAGGTAGTACTGGTCGGAGAAGTACGGCGAGCGAACGATGTCACGGGCGATGTAATCGAAGATGGCCGAGGCATCCAGCAGCACCTTCATCTTTTCGTCAGAGAGGCGAGTGACGGTGATGGCGGCGTCGAAGATGGTGTACATGCCGCGCAGGAGCACGATACTCAGCGCGACCGCGACGAGGAGTTCGACGAACGTGAAGGCCTTCTTCGCCCGCCGGGCCGGGCCGAGTGCGGAAGTGTTTTTGCCGAACCGGTTCATCGCAGCATGTCCGCCGAAAGCACGGTGGTATAGCAGGCGACAGCAGGCAGGTTGCCCTCGGGTGGAAGCTCCTGGTCATAGCCCTTGTAAACGAGGATATGTACTCTGAAGGTGGCGGTGGAGTTGCTGACACGGTTAATGAGAGCCAGGTACCTATAGTTATCTGCGGCGCCCGTGCCGAGGGTGTAAGAGCCTGAACTCAGGCCGTTGGCGTAAAACTGAGTCGGGGCAGTGGCCCAGACGCCGTTGTTATCTAGCGCGCCCAGCAGGCGGAACGTGTCTCCCGCCTTGACGCCGTCAGCAGGGAAGTTGGTACAACCGGTTTGGGTGGACACGACCTTGCCCGGGGAGTATGACGACGCGCGGTCGAGCCGGTAGAGCTTCCACATTGCATTGCCGCTGGTGATGAGCATGAGGGCGCAATAGTTGCCGGCGCTGCCATCTTTCACGTTAAACATCTCTTCGCTGCCAGGATGAAATTCGAGTTCTTCCAGCCCGAGTTCGTCCCCTGGGGCGCTGCTGCCAACGTTGTCGATGATTTGGTCGGTGATGCCGTCGATTCCCTCTGATGCTGAGTTTATCCAGCCGAGCACGTCGCCGGAGGTGTTTGAGCCTGTGTAGGGCTGGACCCGATCGAGCAGGCCCGTTTGCACTCTGATGGCGGCGAGGGCGTTCTGCGCGGTCATGGCGCTGATGATGTCGTCGCTGCTTTTCTGGCTGAGCCGGACGCCGACGGGGAACAGGGCATAGACGCCGGTGATGCCGATGAGGAGCACAAAGATGGCAATCAGCACCTCCAGCATCGTGACGCCGTCGTTCGCTTTTCTGGTTTTTCTATACATTGTTCGGAGGCAATTTGCGTTCAGGTTCTTATCCAGCATTTCTCCTGGTTACGGAGTTTCGTAGGCGTGATACTCTTGCGGGGTGTAGAAGATTTCGTGTTCCCAGTTGCGAATGTCGTCCCGCTCGGTCCCGCCCAGGCGCGGATGGCCGACGGCATTGCCACCGTCGTCGGTGGTTTCGGAGGGCCAGGTCTGCATGTTTGGCCCTTTGGAGTAGATTTGGTAGGTTTGCAAATTGTAGTAGTTTCCTTTTCCCATGGTTTGCTCGACGCCGCGCCCGGTGGTCGCTCCCTCACCGCGGCCGCAGTAACGATATTCTTCGCCATAGGGTTCACTCGGCAGAAGGCGATTGGGGCAGTATCCGAAATCCTCACCCCAGGCGTCTTTCAGGTCTTCTCGTTTGGGGAACCAGTTGTTCATTCCGGCGCGTTCCCACCCCTCCGACGGGTCGCTCAGGGCGGCGGCCATGGCGGGGCCGTCGCCGGCGGGATACTTGCCGATGTCCTGCTTATATTCGTCCAGGGCGATTTCGAGCAGACTGATTGTAGCCTCGGTGTTCCTTCGCATCGCATGGTCCCGGACCTTGCCTACTCCGATGGCGGCGAACAACCCGAGCACCATCATTATGGCCATCACCAGCATGAGTTCGATAAGTGTGAAGGCGCTGGCCTTGTGGCAGGCGTGGTGTTTCATTTCGGTATCACTCGTTCCAGGTGCAGTAGTCGTAGTCTTCACCGGGGCAGGGGTTGCTGCCCCAGTTTGTTATGTCGTCGTCGGTGCCGTATTTCTGGTCAGGCCCGGGGGAGAAAAGGTCGCACCGCTTGAGGCAGTGCTTCGCGCCGCCGTATTGATTGTAGCTGGTGTTCTGGGTGGGGCCGGCATTGTAAATCAGCTCTTTCTGCCACTTGTCCACCAGTTCGGGTGCATGGTCAGCGTCATTGTCAACCAGGAAAGAGCCCTTGAACTGGTAAGGGATCGGCATGGTTTTGCGCCCTTTTCCACCTGAGTTGACATTGTACATGTTGTGCGTCCACGGGTAGCCGTCCGGAGACACACCTTGTTCGTAATAAATTGACCCGCCGCTCAGGTAATAGACCAGGCATTCCGAACTTTTGTCAAGTTGTGGGTGCTTGTCAGGCGGGTAGGCATCATATATCTGATTGTAAGTCGCCACCGCCAGGGAGAGGCCGTCAATCAAGCTGTTAACTGCGACGACGTTGGCCCGTTTCCTCACCATATTGAGGGTTGGCATCAGCAGGGACATGAGGATAGCGATAACGCTTATCACAACCAGCAGCTCAATCAGCGTGAACGCGCCGGTGTCTGGGCGGTTCCTTTTAGCAAGATTTTCAAACATGGGACCTACTCCTTCGGAGGCTCCCACTGTGTTCGAGTTTACTGCCCGATGGTGTGCATCAACTTGATCAGCGGGAGGAACAGAGAAATCACGATAAAACCGACAGCCAGCCCCATCACCACGATGAGGAGCGGTTCGAGCAGGCTCATCATGCCGCCCACGAGGGCGTCCACGTCCTCGTCGTAGGTATCCGCGACCTTGAGCAGCATCTTGTCCAGCTCGCCTGTCTCCTCTCCTACATCGATCATGTTGACCACCATTGGGTCGCACACCTTGCTCGCAGCGAGTGGTGGTGCCATGTTTTCGCCTTCACGAATACTGTCATGGACCTTCGCAACTGCGGATGACACCACAACGTTGGGAGTGGCTTCCTTGACGACGTTGAGTGCTTCCAGAATCGGCACCCCGCTGGTGATGAGCGTTCCAAGCGTGCGGGTGAAACGTGATATCGCAGACTTGCTTATAATCATCCCGAAAACAGGCACCTTGAGCTTCAGGAAATCGGTCGCATACCTTCCCGGTTTCGTGAACACCACCAGGCGGTACAACAACACGATCCCTATCGGAATAGCCGGAAGCAGATACCACTGGTGCTGGACAAAGTTGCCGGCTTTAATCAAAAACCGCGTCGCCGGCGGCAATTCCGTGCCCATGTCCTCGAACATCTTTTGGAACTTCGGAACGATGAACCCGATAATGACAATCAGAATGGCGCCGGCGACCAGCATGACCACTGCGGGATAGATCAGCGCCGAGAGCACCTTTTTCTTGATTTTCTCCGACGCCTCCATGAAGCTGGCAAGCCGCTCCAGAATCTGGTCCAGAATCCCGCCCGCCTCGCCCGCCTTGACCATGTTCACGTAGAGTTTGTTGAAGGTCTTAGGGTGCTTCGCCAGCCCTTCGGAAAGCGCCGCACCGCTCTCGACGTCGTCCGAGACGTCCATTAGGTCGTTCTTCAGAACGCCCGCCTTGAGCTGATCGCTGAGGATTTTCAGGCTGCGCACGATCGGCAAGCCCGCGTTAATCAGGGTGGAAAGCTGGCGCGTGAACGCGGCCAACTGCTTCTGCTTTACCTTTCCGAAGGCGAGCGACTTCTTCTTCGTAGTCGCTGCAGCCCCTTTCCTCGCAGCGCTGCGTTTGACTGCCTTTTCTTTCACACTGGTCGGAAAGAGATTCATCCCCCGCAGCTTGTTCAGCGCCTCGTCGCTGCTCCCGGCCTCGACCTCGTCCCGGACTTCTTGGCCTTGACTGTCCAGAGCTCGGTAAGTAAAAACAGGCATTATCTTGCTCCTCCTCCTTCCTGCCAGATAATTATAGGCCGTCGGTGGGCGTCAAAGCAAATTCGCCAAGCAAACCCGGCGCCGGCGTGGCCCGCGGCGGCACAGCGCGTCGCGGCGGGGCCTAATCAGACAGCGGCCGGTTCCGGTCGTCGAGGCGGACGATAATCGCCCGGTGCTTCGCCGCTTCTGCCGGGTCGAGCAGACCGTAGGCGGCGATGATGATCTTATCTCCCACTTCTCCCATCCGCGCTGCCGGACCATTCAGCGCAACGTCGCCGCTTTCCGCCTCCCCCTTGATGATGTAGGTCTCGAACCGGTTACCATTGTTCAGGTTGAGCACTTGGACCCGCTCGTTGGGGAGCATGTCGGTGGCCTTGAGCAACGCCGCGTCGATGGTGATACTGCCCTCACATTCCAGGCTTTTGCCCGTTATGGTGGCGTCCTGAATTTTCGCGCGAAGCATATTGCGTTGCATTGATTCCCTTTCCGTCAACTGAGAATCACGTTATCGATCAGCCGGGTCGTGCCAAAGAAAACTGCCACGAGCGCCACATCGCCCGACTCGACCGTCTCAGCCGGCTGGAGTGTGTTGGGTTTGACAATCTCAACGTAGTCTATCCGCGCCAAAGGTGCCTTGTCAATGCGCGCCTGCAACTCTGTTTTGATCTTCTGGGCGTTCCGCTCGCCTCGAGCAAACAGGTCACCACAAAGCCGCAGTGACTCATAAAGGCACGCCGCTTGGTCCCGTTGCTCGGGGCTGAGATATTTATTCCGCGAGCTCATCGCCAGACCGTCCTCCTCTCGGACGGTCGGCAGGACCCTGATCTCGACTGGAACGTCGAGGTCAGCCGCCATCCGCCGCACCACCACGCTCTGCTGATAGTCCTTCTGGCCGAAATACGCAGCGTGGGGCACAACGATGTTCAGGAGCTTGAGCACCACGGTCAGCACCCCGCGAAAGTGCGTCGGACGGGACGCACCCTCCAGCACTTTCGTCAGATGCTCTTGCACCACGTATGTCTCCGGGCCGGCCGGGTACATCTCGTCATTCGAGGGGGCGAACAGAACGTCCACGCCCAGTTCCTCGCACGCCCTGCGGTCTGCTTCGAATGTCCGGGGATATTTCTCCAGGTCCTCCCCCGGGCCGAACTGCGTCGGGTTCACAAACACGCTCACCACGAGGAAGTCGCATTCCTGGCGGGCCTTGCGGACGAGGCTGAGGTGCCCCTGGTGCAGCGCGCCCATCGTCGGGACCAGCCCCACGCTGTTTCCCTCGCCTCGCCGCCGAAGCGAGTATTCGTGCATATCAGGCTTGCTCTCGATGATTTTCATCGTCGCTTTATGACCACTTATGGGGCGTACACCCGCCGGCCTGACCGCGTCTGCTCGATTTCGGCGACAAGTTCGTCCAGGTCGATGCTTTCCTTGGAATAATCCAGCGAGCCGGTCTCGACGACAAGCAGCGGGCTGTCCTGGTAGGACCGAAAATACTGCTCGTATTGAGCAGTCACCGTTTCCATGTAATCGCGGGTAAGTTGCGCCTCGTAGTGGATGCCGCGTTTCCGAACCCGTTCCATCAGAGTATCGACATCCGCCCGCAGGAGGAGGAGGATATCCGGTTTTGCCGCACGCGCCGCCATCACCTCGTAAACCTGGGTGTACAGTTTGAATTCGTCTTCGTTCAGCGTCAGCCCGGCGAAAATCTTGTCCTTGGCGAGGATGTAATCCGATATCACCGTGGAACGCAAAAGGTGCCCACGGCTCAGTTCACACTGTTGTTGATATCGCGAGACGAGGAAGACGAGTTGCGCTGCCAGGGCGTATTTTGGCATGTCGGAGTAGAACTTTTCCAGGAGCGGGTTAGACTTGGCCGGCTCCAGCACGAGCCGCGCCCCCAGCCGGCTTGCCAGCGCCCTGGCCAGTCTCGACTTGCCGACGCCAATCGGGCCTTCGATTGCAATGTGGTGGATTCGGTCAAGCATTCGTGTTTCTTCTTGCCTCTGCGACCTGCCTCAGAACCGCGTTCCCGGCCCACGTCTGCGAGGCACTCACGACCGCAGCGCATCAAGCAGCCCGGCGGCCGTCTTGCCGGTCGTAGGGTGCACGACATCCGGCGCGATCTCGGCCAGCGGCATAAGCACGAACTCGCGCCCTTCCATCAGCGGGTGTGGCACCTTCAGCTCAGGTGTGTCAATCACTCTATCATCGTAGAGCAGGACATCAAGGTCAATCGTCCTCGGCCCCCAGTGCTCTGTCCGCACCCGGCCGAGTTTGTCCTCGATCTGCTGGAGTTCACACAGCAGGTCAGCCGGGTCCAGGCCGGTGTCAAGTTCGGCGGCACCGTTCAGGAACTTGCCCTGATTTGTTTGACCGACTGGCTCGGTCTCTATCAGCGAAGAAATCTTCAGGACCCTGGTCCGCGGCAGTTCGCCGACGCGGCCAAGGGCGGCGGCGATGTTCGCCGCCCGGTCGCCCACGTTCGAGCCTATCCCGATGAAGACCCTGGCCATGAGCCGCTACCCCTCTGCGGAGGGAACAAACCAGACCTCGTCCCTTACACCCCGAAGAGCGCCCGTGCGTTTGTTGCCGTGGTTTCCTCCACATCCTCACAGGAGAGATCGAGGACCTCTGCGAGGCGTTTCGCCGTATGGCTCAGGTGGGCCGGCTCGTTCCGCTTGCCTCGCACCGTTTGCGGGGCGAGATACGGGCTGTCGGTCTCTATCAACAGATGCTTCGAGGGGATCGCCCTCGCCGCCTCGCGGAGCGGTTCCGACTTCTTGTAGGTCACCTGACCGGCAAACGAGATCATCATTCCAAGGTCGCAGCACTTCAAGGCAATCTCCGCGTTGCCGGAGAAGCAATGCATCACACCGCGCGGGCGAGTGGCCGCAAGTATTGCGAGGCAATCGTCGAACGCATCACGGCAATGGACGATGACGGGCAGGTCGAGCCTCGCTGCGATTTCGAGTTGCGCCTCAAACGCCTCACGCTGGACCTGGCGAGGTGAATTCTCGTAGTAATAATCCAGCCCGGTCTCGCCAACCGCCACGCACCGGCTATCCCCCGCCAGGTGCTCGACCTCCGCGAGCGAAGCCGTGTCGGCAGTCTCAGCGTCGTGCGGGTGAATCCCCGCCGCACCCACCACGCAGTCGTATTGGTGCGCCAGTTCAACCGCCATCCTGCTGCTGACCACGTCCGTCCCGGGGCACAGGATAAGCTGGACGCCCGCCGCCTGAGCACGCCCGATTACGTCGGCGCGGTCTTCGTCAAACTGCTCGTCGCACAGATGCGCGTGGGAATCGACCACCGCGGCACACCCTCGAATGAGGCTTTGTTTCCGACGAGATTCTAAATGACCGCGCCTGGATGCGCAACACCTCTCGTGTCTGAGCCTCGAGGTAGAAGACCGCAACACCCGCACACGGGGCACACCACGTCCCTTCCGGTTCCCAATCTTCAGCGTGTTGTGCCTTGACAACAGGAGGTTTTGCGGCATAATCCAACAGGCGCTTGTAAGGAGCGAATATGATTTGCCCCGCCTGCCGGGAAGAGATGATTGTGGTCGAGCATAAGCAGATAGAACTGGATGTGTGTGTGCGGTGCAGGGGCGTCTGGTTCGATGCCGACGAGCTCGAATTGCTGCTCGATTCGCTCGACCTTCCCGCCGATCAATTGCTCCAGCGCCCTGGGGAGAAGTCGGCGGAAGCAACGAGAAAGTGTCCGTACTGCCGCCGGAAGATGGAGAAGGTCTGGGTCGGCTCCGGCGATGGCGTCATGATTGATAAGTGTAAGAGGGGGCACGGGTTGTGGTTCGACGGGGGTGAGGTGGACACCGTAATTGCCGGTCTGCGGAAGACCGGGGCAGGTGAGGGTGCCTCGGAGAAAGCCGGAGAAGAGGTCGGCTCGTTCCTGGCGGACATCCTGCCCGCCGGCGAGGACGAACCACAGAAGGGAGAACAGGAATGATGTTTGCTATGGGGACGCTCGGAATTACCCTGATTGTGATAGGCGCGGGGTTTGTGCTGGCGCTCCTCTGGCTGGTGCTCGCCTACAACGGCCTGGTGAGGTTCCGCAATCAGGTGCAAAACGCCTGGGCGCAGATCGACGTCCAGCTCAAGCGCCGGTGGGACCTGATCCCTAACCTGGTCGAAACGGTCAAGGGCTACACGAAACACGAGGCTGAGACGCTGCAAAGGGTGACCGAGGCCCGCAACATCGCGCAGGGCACCGCGGGGCGGGGCGTGGCGAAACAGGCCGAGGCGGAGTCGGAGCTGTCCGGCGCACTCAGCCGCCTGATGGTCGTGGTCGAAGCCTATCCCGACCTGAAGGCGAATCAGAACTACCTCGCTCTCCAGGAGGAACTGACCTCCACCGAGAACAAGATTAGCTTCTCGCGCCAGTTCTACAACGACAGCGTGATGAAGTTCAACTCCAGGACCCAGGTGTTTCCCACCAACGTGGTGGCGGGAGTGTTCAACTTCAAACAGGGTGAATTCTTCGAGCTGAAGGACCCGGCCGCCCGCGAAGCGCCCAAAGTGCAGTTTTGATGCTATTCGTGCACTGACGTAACTGGCGGTCCGATTGATTCGCTATCGGTCATTTCCTGCGAGAGGAGGCTCGTGAACGGGATGGCGCTCGAGTTTGAAGACCCGCTTCGTGAACTGGAAAAGAAGATCGCCGAACTGGACAGTTTCCAGACAAACAAGGGATACGACCTGCAGGAGCCGATTTCTCGGCTGCGTGAACAGCTCCGGCGGACCGCCAGGGAAATATTCGGCAACCTCACCCCTTGGCAGAAGGTGCAAGTCGCCCGGCACCTCAACCGCCCAACTACCGCAGACTACTTGGGGCGGATATGCACGGAATTCGTCGAGCTCCACGGCGACCATGCCTTCCGCGACGACCACGCCCTCATCTGCGGCTTCGGGAGGCTGGACGGCCGTCCCGTGATGATGGTCGGCCAGCAGCGCGGCCGAAACACCAGGGAGCGGCTCACCTGCAACTGGGGCATGGCGCACCCTGAAGGCTACCGCAAGGCGCTGCTGAAGATGAAACTGGCCGAGCGATTCCGCACCCCCATCGTGGCGCTCATCGACACCGCCGGGGCGTATCCCGGCATCGAGGCCGAGGAGCGCGGCCAGCCACACGCCATCTCCGCAAGCCTGCTCGAAATGCTCAAGATCCGCGTCCCCATCGTCTCGGTGGTCATTGGCGAAGGCGGCAGCGGCGGCGCCCTCGCCATCGCCGCGGGGAACAGACTTTGCATGCTCGAACACTCCACCTTCTCCGTCATATCACCCGAAGGCTGCTCGTCCATACTCTTCAGAACGGCCGAGAAGCGCGTCCAATCGGCCGAGGCACTCAAACTCACCGCGCAGGACCTCGACCGGCTGGGCATCGTGGACGAGGTCATTCCAGAGCCCCTGCCCGCCGCACATTGGGACCACGACGGTGCCGCCAAAAACCTCAAGGAGTCACTCATCCGTAACCTCGACCAACTCGCCTCACAATCACCCGAAGACCTCATCGCTGCCCGGCGCAAGAAATACCGAGACATCGGGTTCTACACCGAGCAGAGCGCGTAAACCCGTGTGCTGCTACCAATTGCGTCAGCGTCT
>JAUWIN010000045.1 GCA_030605345.1 Candidatus Brocadiia bacterium | reverse complement strand
GACCACCTCCCGCGAGCCCCCGGGCGGGGCGGTGTGGCCGTCACGAGGTTCAAGGTAGAACTGGGCCACGACCAGCTGAGTGCGGACGGTCTCGGGGTCAATGCAGGGATCATCCTCACGACCGCGAATCCCCTCGACGTGGTCGAAGCCCCGGCCGAATCCCATCCTCGGCTTGTGCAGGTGGTAGGTGTCGGTGATGAGGGCGCTGGCATAACCCTTGTCCCACAGGAACTCGGCGATGGGGACGTCGTCCGGCTCGAGCGGCTGCCAGGGCCGGAACGGTAGCGTGTAGCGCCCGGTGAAGTAGGCGGTGCGGACGGGGACGGTCGGGAGACCCTCGGCGTAGTACCGGCTGAAGGTCGCACTTTCCTTGGCGAGGGCGTCGAAATTAGGCGTCCGAATCTCGCGGTTCCCGTAAAAACCGAAATCATCCATCCGCAGCGTATCACAGATGATCACAATTGCGTTCATCGGTGTTCCTGTGCTTTGTCCAACGTCGGCGCTAGACAGCCACCACCCATACGTCCGTGCGGCCATCGCGGGCGACGTTGAAGGCGACCCACCGGCCGCCGCGGTCTGTGGACGGATGCGGGTGGGTCAACTGCCCCGGCAGGCTGCCCCATTCGGTGCCGTGGCGGCAGATGCTCTCGAGCCGCGGGTCATCGCCGTCGTAATAAAGCCACGTCAGGCAGTCGCTCGTTACGTTGCCGTCGAGGATAATGGCCGGGCGGTCCGGCGCGGAGGCCACGTGGCCGTAGTTCTTGCCGTCCTCGAACGTCCATTCCCGATGGATCTGTCCGTCCGGCGCCACCGCGCCGATGTACCACGGGCACGGCCCCTTCACCAACTTAACCGGACCGTGATAGAGAACATATTGGCCGTCCCAGCTCCAGACGGCGTGAATCTGGAACTTCGCCTCGGCCGTCGGGACCAACGGCGTCAGCCGGCCCGTCGAAAGATGGAGGACATGCGAGCGGGGTGACCGGCTGTAGTCGCCGCCACACCAATACATTGGCGGCAAGTCACGATCGATGAGCAGCAGGTCGCCGTCGGTCGGGCAGTGCTCGCAGTGAGCGCACCGAATGCCCTCCTCCCTCAATACCTCTGTGACATCACCGCCTGCCAGAGGTACCTGGACGAACCGCGTCTCCAGGCCTTTGCCGTCCGGGAAGCACTCTTTATAGTGCTCGACTGCGCTCTTCCCGGACGGTACCCTGGGAAGCACTGATGAAGTCGGCGACACTACGGTCGTCTCGGTCGGATCGACGCTGAGGAGAGCTCCGCGACGCCCTTCGCCAATGTTTTCGATGAGCGTCCGCTCCTCCAGTGTGTGCACGTGGACGGCCCGCAGCGAATGGGTGCGCCAATAGACACCCCAGCCGGCCTTGGGGGCCAGGGTCCCGGGCGAGACCTTCAGGCCCCGACTCTCCGCCGGTGCATCCGGCTCGTCGGGAATCGGATCAATCAGGACGGTAATCTCGCCGGTCGGGACGTGGGCGCGACACAGCGCACTCCGACCGTCGCGGTACGTGGCAAAGATGAGAAACTCGCCGTCGTCGGTGAACGTCGTGTTCGGGTGATAGGGCGGCTTCTGGTTATACAGCCCGTCGGTCGTAATCCGCCGGACTCTGCGGCCCGTGACCTCGTCGGTATGTGTCTGCGATTCGTTCCAAGTGTCACCTTTTGATCTCATCGGAAATTCCATAAGCAGCGGACAGTATCGTGCCAAATCGCTAACAATAAACCTTGCTCCACCAGCGCCTGCAGGTCCAGTGTGCCGGAATCTGCACACGAGTCAAGAACCAACCCGGGGAACCGCGAGTAGCGATGAAGGGCTACCGTACATTCTCCGAAATCAGTATAATCATAATTGTCCCGTCCGGCGACTCCTTGAGAGGCATCTGCATGCTGAGTGAACGCCTCCAACGCATGAGAGACCGCGTCCGGGATCGCGAGCACAAGCGCCATCGGCAGGAAAGACCGCCCGATGTGCTGACCGAGTGCGAACGCGAGGCGCTTTCGTGGCCGCAGCGCATCGCGCGGCTGACCCGCAGGCAGTGCGAAGCAGAAAAGGCCGTCATCCTTCCCGACGAGCGAATCGTCTTCACCAGAACGCTCCCCGCGGTGCCGCCCGTCTATTCCGAAGCGCAGTGGGCGGAGTTATTTGCCGGCAGGGACATGCACGAGCGCGGGCCAATCAGCAACATCTGCGCCGATTGGGCGATGCTGCTGTCCCAGGGCCTCGAAGGCCGAAAAGAGGTCGCACTGGCCACTCGAAAGAAAATGTCAGGCGACCCGGAGGCGGCGGAGTTCCTCGACTGCGCCGTCGAGACCATCGATGCCGTGCTGGACTTGACTGCGCGGTACGCCGACGAAGCGCGGAAACTGGGCAGGCACGATGTGGCGGAGGTCCTCGAGCGCGTCCCCGCTCATCCGGCCCGGACCTTCCGCGAAGCCTTGCAATCTCATCGGATCTGCCACGCCGTCCTTTGGCTGACAGACCACTACCACGTGGGCCTGGGGCGTTTCGACCAATACATGTGGCCCTATCTAGAGGCCGACCTGCGCGCCGGCCGGCTCACAATGGAAGACGCGGAGGAATTGTTGGCGGAGTTCTTCATCTCGCTGAACAAAGACAGCGATCTCTACCCGGGGGTGCAGCAGGGCGACAACGGCCAGACCCTGATGCTCGGCGGGGTCAAGCCCGACGGTTCGGACGCCGTCAACCAGCTGACCCGGATGGCACTTCGCCTCGACGAAGAGCTTTGCATGATTGATCCGAAAATCAATCTCAGAATCAACAACCGGACGGAGCTGGAACTTCTCGAACTGGCCACGAGGCTGACCCGGAAGGGGCTGGGCTTTCCGCAATACTCCAACGACGACGTGGTCATCCCGGCCCTGGTGGCCCATGGATACGATCTGGAAGACGCCCGGAACTACACCGTCGCGGCCTGTTGGGAGTTTGTCATCCCCGGCAGAGGAATGGAAATTCTCAACGTCGGCGCGGTTTCCTTCCCGGCCGCGGTGAACGAGGCCATTCTCGGGGGCCTGCGGGCGGGCGACGATTTCGAGGAGATTCTGGGACGCACCCAGACGGAAATCGAGACCCAAACGAGCCGCCTGGTCGAACAGAAGCGCAAGATACTGCTCCCGCCGGCGCCGTTCTACTCGGTTCTCATGGACGGCTGCCTCGAGCGCGGCCGGGACCTCTCGCGGGGCCTTAAATACAACAACTACGGCGTCCACGGAGTAGCCTCAGCCAACGCCGCCGACGCGCTGGCAGCCGTCAAGCGCTTCGTTTTCGAGGCCCAGAGCATCGACGCAGGGGAACTGATCCACGCGCTCGAGAATAACTACGCCGGGTCCGAGAACATCCGAGAGAAGCTCGCAACCGACGGCCCGAAAGTCGGAAACAACGATGACGAAGC
This sequence comes from Candidatus Brocadiia bacterium, assembly GCA_030605345.1. Lineage (GTDB taxonomy): Bacteria > Planctomycetota > PUPC01 > PUPC01 > PUPC01 > JAUWIN01. Next base: position 14,102 of record JAUWIN010000045.1, on the reverse strand, counting down.
AGACCGCATGCTGGCCTTATTGTTCGATAGCCTCGCGGACGCTTGCGAGCGTATTACGGACAACGGGCGTGGCGGGATGATCCGCCCGGGCACCGGCTCGGCGATGTACTATGTCTGGCTGGCCACGGGCCACGAGGGCATGATCGAGCCGGTCGTCGGCGCCACCGCGGACGGGCGGCACCAAGGAGACCTCTTCAGCGCCAACCTGGCACCCTCGCTCGGCGTGACCGTCCGAGGGCCCATCAGTGTTCTTCAGTCGTTCAGCAAGATCAACTACGGGAGGATCTGCAACGGCGGGCCGATCACGCTGGAGCTGTCCGACACGGTGTTCTCGGGCACCGAGGGCATCCGGAAAGTCGCCATGCTGGTGCGCACCTTCGCCCAGCTTGCGTGCCACCAGTTACAGCTCAACACGCTGAACGTCGAGACGCTCAAGGATGCCAAGAAACATCCGGAGAGGCACCGAAATTTGATTGTCCGCGTCTGGGGTTGGAGTGGCTATTTCTGCGAGCTGGCGCCGGAGTACCAAGACCACGTTATCGCCAGGCAGATGTATGCGCTCTAGCGGCCATCGGGCCTCTACCGACGTCGGCTGGGCCGTGTTTCTGGACTATTCCTCGATTGGCAGCGACACTGGTTGGTGAGTTCGGGCCGATTCCTTCCACGCGATGCACAGCTCGAGGACTTTTAGAGCTTCTTCGGCTGGCATCTCAAACGGGCCTCCGCCGGTCAGGGCTCGGACCCAGCTTCGCATTTCCTCGTAGATGGAATCCGGTTGCTGGCTGCGATGCGTCGTCACGCCCGACGGCTTGTAAACCGAGTATTCCGTCCAGCCGGTTTCGTTGACGCGCAGCACGATACTGCCTTCCTGGCCAACCAGTTCCAGCTCGGTCGTCGGATAGGGATACTCGGTCGAGAAGTACAAGTCCATCGACCCGATGGTCCCGTCTTTGAACCGGACCATGCCCTTGCCGTTGTCCATGAACGGCAGCCAGTCCGTCATGTAGTTGTCGTATTCTGCAAAGGCGCGCACCGGCTCTGAATCGATGAACCACTCGAGCAGGCCGGCGGTGTACCAGCCCAGGGAAATCTCCGGCCCGCCGTTCTCCTCTCGGCGATACCAGTGCTCCGGGTCCAGCAGCGCGGGCTGAAGGTGGCCGTGCTGGTGCAGTGCCCGGGCGCAGATGAGATTGCCGATCTGGCCGTTCCGGACTTCTTCGCGGACCTGCCGAATCGCGCCGTTGAACCGCGTGTGCTCCGGAACGGTAATCGAGACGCCGTTGTTCTGGCCGGCTTCGACGATTCGTCTCATCTGGTCCATTGTGGTGGCGGGGGGCTTGGTTGTGAAGACGTGGACGCCGCACCCTGCCGCGACTTCAATGTGGTCGGCTTTCCTGGAGTACTCCCCGAACATGCACACCGCGTCCAGTTTTTCCTTTTGCACCATCGCCTCGATGGCCTCGTACGGCTTCAGGCCGAATTCCTTGACGTAGTGCTCCCTGCCCAGGTGGTTGACTTTCTTCATGTACTTGTCGCTGGCGAGGAAGGCGGCCGAAACCAGTTGCACCTGCTCCAGCTTCGCCAGAGCCTCCGCATACACGGCCGGATAGAACCAACCGGCGAAGTCAACAATTCCTACCCTCAGAGCCATGATTTGCTACCTCCGCGCAGGGTCATTCGGCACACTCAGCTCGCACAACGCGACGACCTCTCCACACTTCATGCACAATATCCGGCGACTGTCAAGACGCAGGGCAAGGAGGCACCTCACCACAACAAACTCACGCGATTTTCGAAACTATTACTTTCACTGCGGATGCTGGCGCAAGACAGCCAGATTTTGTATATTGGTCAGTGTTCTGATAGAGAGAATGGAGGGCTGAGATGTTCTATTGCAGTTCTCCGGACTGCTCGGCTTATCATACGAGGAGGAACACGTGAGAAAGTTGTACTTGTTGCTGGTCGCTATTGCCCTCTTCGTCGGGGGTTGTTCGGAATTCTTCACCTGGCGCATGTGAGATTTCGGCGGCGTGAGATACTTCGCGGGTGGGCACCATAGGGGCCGCTACCGCGTTTTCGGAGCCACCTGCGCGCCGGAAGTGCGCAGGCGTCGCCTGACATCGGATTCGACTAATATTCGTAGGTCTTGTCGCCGACGTGAAGGCGCAGGATGCTTGACCTCCCCTTGGGATCGACTGCAACATCGACCAGGATGCGTTGCCCCTCGCGGCTGATGTCGCGTTCGATCTCGTGCCGCATTTCCTCCGGAACGAAATACTCTTCGATGCCATACCTTATGGGGCCGTGTGAGCGTCTGGCAGCCACGGTGCCACGAATGACCGCGCGCTCGCGGGCCGGGCCGCCCGGCTCGATGGGCTTTTCCAGGTCCGTCGGTATCTCGTCGCTCACAGAGACCCCGTGCCAGACGCCGTCGGGCCCCTTTTTCAAAAGCGTGTACACAGTTGCCCCGCTCTTCTCACGTGAATATTTGAACTCTGGCGGATCAGATATCTCGTACCTCAGGGTCATATAATATCCGCGCATAACGTCGTATGGGTCAACCGGTACGGTCTGCAGCGTAATGACACCGCCTGTGACGTGGCGAATGATCAGTTTTTCCGTCGGCTTCACAGCCAGAATCGCAAGTTGAGCCAGTACACATAAACCAAAAAAGATGTGCCTAACCATTGGGTTTCTCCTCCTCCTGCGCCTGACGCAAGCGCCTCCGGTTCTCGAACTTGATACCGGCGTAAATGAGAATAGCGCCGGCGGCGATAAACCCGGCAGACTTCACCATTAGATTGGTTTCATACTCGAAAAACCGGCTCACAATAAGCAGCACAATCAGCCCCAGGCCGGCCCAGTATGGCGCGCGCTTGTATTCTCTCGCGCCGACTCCGATGCCGTAGCCGGCGATGACAACCGCAATCACATTGAATGCCACGACCATCCACACGTCGGACGTAATCTGCACAACCGTGCCGATGGCCGCGACACCGGCCAGGATGGGCAGTAACATCCGGCGCCAGTGCCCCCGTCGGCCGAGCACCGCCAGCACCACCAGGATAATCACCGCCCCAAACGGCATCCCGAGAGCGAGCGCGTGCTGCTGGCCCTGAACAATTGTCAATCCACGGGTGGTGTAATCCGCGAGGAGTTCCCCGGCCGTCTCGGAAAAGGACAGGAAATACGCACAACCCGTAAGTCCGGCCGCGCCAAGCGTCGCCGCAACAGTGCCAAAGCCGGGCCACCGTCCTTCGCGCCCGTGGAACTCACCATAGCACCACAAGGCCATCACGGGCAGTATGAACGCGAGTACTCCGCCCGCCTCGTTCTCGGCAAATATCATCCCGTTCGTGACCAGTGCGGCAGTCGCCGCAAGTGTCGTCGCCACGAAGAGCCAGTAGGAACGCCAGAGATAACACGCCGGAAGGAACACTACAACGGCGATGGCCGGATAAATCAACAAAGCCGTCTCGGTTTCGGCCAGAAATCCGCAGAACCACCCGAAGGACGCCACAACCGCAACCACCGCGTTCGGAACGCTCCTGAGCGCGTATGCGGCCAGCGCCGCACCGACCGCCCACCACATAAAGCCGCTGTAAAACTCCTCGCTGATGTGGAATATCTGGGCGAACAGCGCGATGTTGGCGCCGAAAATCAGTGTGCCCAGCACCGTGAGCGCGTGGCCAAGATACTCTCGAGCGGGCCTTCGCAGGCGCCACAGCCAGTAGCCGCCGAGGTGCGCCGCGCGCATCGCAGCAGTCAACATCGCCACCTTCGCCCAGACAGGTACACATGCCCAATGCGCCGCGACGAACGCCACCACGCCACAGCCGATAAGCGCGGCGCCAAGCAGGAAGATCGTGTTCATCAGCGTCCCGTGTGCTTCGGCCCGCAGTTTGTCCAGGCGATAACGCTCGGTCAGACTGGACGCAAGTCCCTCGTCCACCAACCCCTCGCGGCGCCAGACCTGCAGTTCGGTGCCGAGTGCACGCCGGAACTTCTGGTTCTTGTCGGCCATCGCGTTTCTCCTGTTCTCGGCAGTTGTACCAATTATCCTACGCTATTCGCCGGGACGCTGGCAAGCTTAAAACGCCGTCGGCGAAACGGCTCCGACCGCCTCCTTCGCAGCCGGTCAGCGAGTTCCGCAAGGCGTCCCCGATAGCGCGTTGTCCGAATCGCAGATTTTTCCGGCTATTTAGTACTTGACAAGAAGGTACGCAATGTGATGTAATTGGAGCGGAGGAAAACAAATGGGACAAACCTACGACTGGCGGGATGTTCAACTGCCCAAATTGCCCAACATTAAGCGGTGGCACGTGTACGTTGTTGTGGCCGTAGTTCTCGGCGGAATCTTTTTGTGGACCGGGGCGTATACTGTTGCGACGGACGAAGTAGGCGTAATAAAACGGTTTGGAAAGTACGTCAGGACTGCGGAAAGCGGTCTCCATTTCAAGATCCCATTCGGCGTTGAAACAGTGCAGAAGGTCCGCGTCAGGCATGTGTTCAAGGAGGAATTCGGATTTGCCACGGCGCGTGCTGGGGTGCGCACGACGTACCGCAGGGCGGATTACTCGGGTGAGTCGCTTATGCTTACGGGCGACCTCAACTCCGCGGTTATCGAGTGGGTCGTGCAGTATAAGGTGAAGGACGCCCGTGAGTTCCTTTATAACATCAGGAACGTGCGTGAGACGCTGAGGGATGCGGCGGAGGCGACCATGCGCCTCATTGTGGGAGACAGAAGTGTGACCGAGGTCCTGACGGTGGGCCGGATAGACATTGCCCACCAAGCCGAAAAGCGCATGCAGGACCTCCTGGACGATTACGAGGCCGGCATCGAGATAGTGGCGGTAAAGCTTAAGGACGTCAATCCTCCCGACCCTGTCAAGCCGGCTTTCAACGAGGTGAACCAGGCCAAGCAGGAAAGGGAAAAGATGATAAATGAGGCCTGGGCGGAATATAACAGCGCGGTCCCAGCCGCCAGGGGCGAGGCTAAGAAAACGATAAGCGAAGCTGAGGGATATGCCGCTAGGAGGGTGAACCGGGCGAATGGAGACGCCGCCGCCTTCGCGGCTGTTCTTGAGGAATACGAGAAAGCCCCGGAGGTCACGCGCAGGAGACTCTACCTTGAGATGATGAATGAAGTGCTTCCGGGCATAAGGGAAAAATACGTGATAGACCCAAGTCTTAAGGGGTTGATTCCCCTTCTTAATCTCAACAGAAAGGCAGGTATCGAGTAATGAAAAGAAAGGTCCTTATTGTCTTTCTCGGCATTGTGTTCCTGGCCGTTGTCCTCCTTTCTTCCTCACTCTACGTCGTGGACATGACCGAGCAGGTCGTAATCACCCAGTTCGGGGACCCCGTGGGAGAGCCTATAAAGAGCCCCGGGCTCAAGATCAAGATGCCTTTTATCCAGAAGGTAAACCGCTTCGACAACCGCGTTCTGGAATGGGACGGGAGGAGCAGCCAGGTCAACACACTGGACAAAAAATACATCTGGGTGGATACCTTCGCCAGGTGGAAAATTTCAGACCCCTTGAAGTTCATGAGAGCGGTCACCGACGAGATCGGGGGGCAAGCGCGTCTGGACGATGTTATAGATTCGGCCACGCGGGACGAGATAACAAACCACAACCTTATTGAGCTTGTGCGCGATTCGAACCGCAAGATGCAGGTCTCGGAGGCAACAATGGGGCTCCCGGAGGCAGCAGAGACGGTCGATACAGGCCGTTCCGAAGTGATGGAGCAGATTCAGGAGAAAGTCGCGGCCGAGATGCCGCAATACGGCATCGAGTTGGTGGACGTGCAGTTCAAAAGAATCAACTACGTGGAGAAGGTGAGACAAAAGGTTTATGCTCGGATGATATCTGAAAGGCAGCGCATGGCCGAACGCTATCGCTCCGAAGGGCGGGGCGAAAGAGCCGAGGTCCTGGGTAAGAAAGAAAAAGAACTCCGAACGATCGAATCAAAGGCCTACGAGAAGGCACAAGTCATAAAGGGAAAGGCCGACGCCGAGGCCACAAAAATATACGCCCAGGCCTACGGCAAAGACCCCGGGTTTTACTCATTCCTCAGGACGCTTGAAAGCTACAGGGAGACCCTCGGGGGAAATACCTCCTTGATATTTACCACCGAAAGCGAGTATTTCGCGCCCTTGAAGAAAATATCCCCCCACAAGTAAGCCACACCAGCACTCGGACTGGGGAAACCGGCTTCTCCCATCTTCTTGAGATTGCGGGAAATCGGCGGCAAGATGAAGCCGAAGGAAATCATCGAAGCTACGTTCCGGTTCGAGAAAACTCATACCGTCCCCTACTGGATTTTCATCTACACTGATGTGGCCCGGCGGCTCGACGAGTACTACGGCTCCCCGGCCTGGCGGGACCGCATGGTCAATTACTTTGAGGCCGGACACCACATCGCCTCCGGTTGCAAGGAAGACCTGCCCGGCGGGCTGGTCCGTGACCACTTCGGCTGCATCCTCCGCCCGGGCGAGTTTGTCCTGCAACTCGAACAGCCAGCCCTGTCGAAACCTTCCCTGGACGGCTATCGCTGGCCCGACGCCGAGGACCTGGCCGACTGGGATGCCCTCGCCGAGAGCTACCGCGCTGCGGAGGACAGATACCGCCTCTGTGGCGTGTGCTTCGGGTTCTTCGAACGCGCCTCCTTCATGCGGGGCGTCGAGCCCGTGCTGATGGACATGATAGAGCACCCGCAGTTCGTCCACGACCTGCTTGACGGTTACCTTGAGCTGCGGCTCAAGGCCATCGACCTCATCATCGACCGCCTCCCGGTGGAGGGCATCTTCGACGGCGGCGACGATTGCGATCAGCGCGGGCCTATGATGGGGCTGGAGCGGTGGCGCGAGTTCATCGGATGCCGTCTCGCCCGCTCCATCGAGCACGTCCACGCAAGGGGCCTGCCCGTTGTCGCCCACATGTGCGGGAACGTCCGACCGCTCATGGACGACCTCCTCGAAATGGGCCTGGACGCGCTGGAATCGCTCCAACCCGAAGCGATGGACGTGTATGAGCTGAAGCGGAAGACCGCCGGACGGATGGCGCTCATCGGCGGCCTTGGAACGCAGTCGGTCCTCCCGCAAGGCACGCCGGAAGAAGTCCGAGCCGAGACCGAGCGGCTGCTTCGTGAGATGGGCCGGGGAGGCGGTTACGTCATCGGGCCGGCCAAGCCCCTGATGGAGGACGTGCCCACCGAGAACGCCGTCGCATTCATCGAGACCGTCCTGAACCAATAGATGTCGGTTCGCTATCGGCGTGTACGCCGGGCTTTTCTGAACGGTAAGACTTTAAGTCTTTCGAGTAGACGCTTATCCAACCCCTGAGTTCTTGGTATTCGCCGGGCATCTCGACGAGCCTTCACAGAATTCGCGGTTCCGTTGGGCTCATTTATTGTTCCTCCACGCCTCCGCAGGCTCGCGTAGCGCTCTCACATGACGTTTAACGAGCTCTCCAAATAGCTCATGGTTCTCGAAGACTTGTTTGACCCGGTACTCCGACCGAGCTACCTCGACACAGAAATACCACATCCCTTGGTTAACTTCTTCGGGTTCATTCCCGTTTGCGCTTTTCTGCGTGTGTTCCACAATAAACTTTGCCTTCGCAGTGTCCGTTTTCTCTTTCTCGGCAAGCTGTCGGACGACGAACCGCACCCACTTGTCGATGGGCTGTAGGTAGCGCCGTGACTCGTTCGACAGGCCGGAGATGTTGCAGCTTATTGCCACGTCCCGCAGGAACAATGAGGCAATCTTGTCACGAACACCGTTAATCCCACAGAGAGCTCTATGGGCCTCATTGGCTTCGCCACGTTGAACTTTCTGATGAGCCCACTCCACCATGGGCTGTCCATGGAGTGTTTCGTCAACGAACTCGACAGCAGACAACCCGCGCGTCCAGGCTTTCGTACCGTCCTTGTGGGTGTATCGGGTGTCATACGGGCACACGGGGTTATTCATGTGATTTAGGTTTTGCCTGTTCATTTTGTCTTGGAACTTTTCCCATACGTTTTTGGCTAGCTTGCTCGAGTTCTTGGGGTTTGAGCGCGCTGTCAGTTCGGCGACGGCATCTGCAGCTGCCGGGCCGTACTCGGGTGAACGGCCTTGCCGCTCGAACGCATAATGCTCCAGGAAGAACCGCAGAGACTCCCAAGGGCTGGTCTCGAGTTCTCGCCAATTCTTATGCGCTCGTATCTGCGGTTCGAGGAACCTTTTTCTATACAAAGCGGCAAGCTTCTGGAACTTCGGAAAGAAATACTCAGCCCCACGCTCGGCCTTACCCTCTTTCGTTGTCGCCTTACCCATATCACCTACCCTCCTTCCTATGTGCTGTGACCCAGCGCTTTCTATCCGTCTTCTCCCTTACCCCTGCCAATCTTTTGTAAGAGGAGCTCCTTGTTGTGTGCAATCATGTTTCGGTCTGCGGGGCGGTCGGCGAGAGATTCTGCCACGCCGTACTCCTCCCAGAATAAGCAGTGGTTGCTGCGGTGCCGACATCGCAACATCGCTGACTACACCATATCCGGCGGGATATGCCGGCGCAACAGGGCTGTCGTGGAGAATTTGGGGGAAATTCCGCCAATTGCCCTCATTTGCCCCCAATACCGCCCTGGACTCCCGCAAAAGCCATTCCCTCCACCCCTAGCTGCGCAATCAGCAACACCTTCCTCCAGTGGAGGAATGCCACTTCCCGCCACCCCTGACTGCCTAATCACTAATACCTCTTAAACAACGCAATTCCTTCAGAAAATGTCGCCTTTTCTTGACATGAGGGAAATCCAGTGCTATAGTTACATAGTTTCCGGTCGACGGCGGGCGCTGGTGGTTGTCCTGTACATTCGATTATACACTCATTGGGCCTGCGAGGCGGCTCAGAACATGGCGTGGTTGCGAGACTTAACGCCATCTGCTTCGTCTTTAGGGTGGTCCAGATGGGGAGCTGCCAGCCAGCTTTCAACCTGGCCCAGAGCATAGAATTTGAGCGGGTTCATACCTGAAGATATTATCAATCGGGTCCGGGATTCTGTCAGCATAGTTGACTTGGTCTCCCGCTACCTTTCGTTGAAGAAGGCTGGGGCAAGCTACAAGGCCTTGTGCCCGTTCCACAAGGAGAAGACGCCTTCCTTCGTTGTTTCGCCAGCCAGGCAGTCATTTCATTGCTTCGGGTGCGGAAAGGGCGGAAACGTCTTTCACTTCGTGATGGCCATGGACCGGCTCTCGTTCCCCGAAGCCGTCAGGGTGCTGGCCAGCGACGCCGGAATAAAGATCCCTGAGGCCCGGGGCCCCGACGTGGCCGGGGAACCCCAGCGGAGCGAGCGGGAGCGCCTCTACGAGGCGAACAAGCGAGCGGCCGATTTCTATGCCCGAATGCTCAACAGCCCTGCCGGCGGGCGCGCCCGTGAATACCTCGAAAGCCGCGGTATATCGGACGAAATGGTTGAGCGCTGCTGCCTGGGATATTCACCCGACTCCTGGGAGGGGCTCGTCAGCGCCGCAGGTGATTCCGGGGTCTCTGCCGATCTACTCTGTAAGGCCGGGCTGGCGATTAGCCGGGAGGAAGGCTCGGGATGCTACGACCGCTTCCGCAACCGCCTGATGTTCCCCATCTTTGACAACCGCAGCCGGGTCGTGGGGTTCGGTGCCCGTACAATGGCCGACGACTCCGCCAAGTATCTGAACAGTCCTGAGACACCGGTCTTCAGCAAGGGACGGAATTTGTACGGGCTGAACTGGGCGCGAAAGTCCATCGTTGATAATAAAAGGGTTGCGGTGGTTGAGGGCTACACCGACGTGATTATGGCGCACCAGCACGGGGTGGAGAACGTGGTGGCGACGCTCGGCACAGCGCTGACCCGTGAGCATATTCGCCTGCTGCACCGCTTGACCGAGCGTATCGACGTGGTCTTTGATTCCGACACCGCTGGCCAGCAGGCTGCGGAACGGAGCATGGAACTGTTCCTCAGCGAGGGCGCTGGCGCGCTGGTCGCCGCCGGATTCGACGTCCGCATCGCCACCATCGAGAGCGGGAAAGACCCCTGCGACTTGATTCGCGAGCAAGGGCCGGAGGCATTCGAAAAGGCAATAGACGCCGCCGTGGATGTGTATGCCAAGAAGCTCGACATTGCTTCGCAGCGACATAATACCGGCACTGTAGAGGGGAAAACCCGTGCAGTGGACGAGGTGTTGGGGCTGGTTGCCCGGGTGCCCAACGCTGTTGGCCGGCAATTGAGAATCGATGCAACGGTCAGGCGGCTTTCGGACACTTTTGACATAGATGATCAAACTTTGCGGGCGCGGCTCTCTCAAATAGAGCGGCACAGCCGCAGGGGTGAACGCCCCGATCAGGAGCCGACAGCGCCGGCAACCCGGTATGACGCGGCGGAACGTGGCGTCCTTGAGGCCCTGCTGACAGCACCGGAGACAGCGCCGGAGGTTTTCGACAAACTCCGTGCGGACGACTTCGGAAGCGAGAAACTGCGGATGATGTTCCAAATGGCGAGGGACGTTTACGAGACCAGCGGCACAGTGAGCGGAGAACTCCTGATGCGGAAACTCGAGGACCCCGACTTGGCGTCGCTGATATCGCGAGTGCTGAACCGCCCACCGGGGCCGGACCCCCAAAAGGCCGGCTCGGACTGTATCAGGGTCCTTCTGAGGAGGAGGGTGCAGAAAAAGGTCCGCGCTGTCCGGAAGGAATTCGAAAGAGCTAGGACCTTGGGCGACGACCAGCGGGCGCACGAGTTGAACGTGGAATACCTCAAACTCCAAACGGAGGTACAGGCTTTCTGACGGCGAAAAAGAACGCTAAGGAGAAAATGACCGGGTGCAGGAAAACAACTCCTGGCTCCGCCAGGTTAGGGCCCAACCTGAAGGTCCTGATCAACAAGGGGAGGGCCAAGGGCTTCCTTACCTACGAGGAGCTCAATGACGCCCTGCCTGACGAAACTGCGGCCCCGGACAAGATCGACAGCATTCTGATGAAACTCGATGAGCTGGGGGTCGACATCATCGACGAGGCAGAGGCCGAGGAACACGCCAAAAAAGAGACTAAGGGGGGTGAGGAGCCGGAAGAATCCGCGGAACGGGTTGACGACCCGGTCAGAATGTACCTCACCCAGATGGGTGAAATCCCGCTCCTCACCCGGGAGCAGGAAATCAGCTTCGCCAAGGAAATCGAAGACACCAGGGCCAGGTTCCGCAGCAAGGTGCTCGAATCAGACGTGGCAATCCAGATGACACTCGACATCCTCAAGGCCGTACACACGGGCGATGTGCCGTTCGACAAGACATTGAAAACCGGAAGCCCGGGAATCGAGTTCGATAAGGAAGAGATCACCAAAAGACTGCCTGAAAACATCCAGACCCTCACAAGCATGCTGGAGCGGAACGCCTCCGACTTCGAGGCGATTTACAGCGGCCGACTCAAAAACACTGCCGTCAAGAAAGCCGAAGCGCGTCTCGCAAACCGCAGAAAAAGGGCAGTTCAGCTGATCGAAGAACTCAACCTCCACACCTACAAAATCAAACCAATGATGGACAGGCTGGAACAGCTCCACAGGCGAGCCCAATGGTGTGAGCGGTCAATCCGAGAACTGTCCAAACACACTGGCAACGCAGGCCGCGTCAAGACTGTCCGGGCCGAACTCGAGACGGTTACCCGCGAGGCACGAGAAGCCCCCGCCGAACTGAAGGCCAGGATGCTGGAGAGCCGCAGCCGCCGCCGCGAATACGAACAAGCCAAGCGCAAACTCTCCGGCGGGAACCTCCGGCTGGTCGTGAGCATAGCAAAGAAATACCGCAACCGAGGCCTCAGTTTCCTCGACCGCATCCAGGAAGGAAACACCGGGCTGATGAAGGCCGTCGAAAAATACGAATACCGCCGAGGCTACAAGTTCAGCACCTACGCTACTTGGTGGATACGCCAGGCCATCACCCGCAGCATCGCCGACCAGGCGCGAACCATCCGCATTCCCGTCCACATGATTGAAACCATGAGCAGGCTCCGCAACGTCCAGCGGTACCTGCTCCAACTACACGGCCGAGATCCCAGCATCGGTGAAATCGCCGACGAGGCCGGAATCCCAGTAGCAGAGGCAAAACGTGTGCTCAAAATCTCAAGGCCGCCCATCTCGCTCGACCGGCCCATTGGGGAAAGTGAAGACAGCTATTTCGGCAACTTTATCGAGGACGAAACGGTCCAATCTCCTGTCTCCGCCGCGGCGCACGAAATGCTCAAGGAAAAAATCGAACAGGTCCTTCATACCCTCACCTTCCGCGAGCGGGAAATTATGAAACTCCGCTATGGAATCGGCGGCGGATATACGTATACTCTCGAAGAAGTTGGAAAGCGCTTCAAGGTCACAAGGGAGCGCGTCCGGCAGATCGAAGCAAAGGCGCTGAGAAAACTCCAGCACCCCATCAGGAGCAGGAAGTTGGAGGGATTCATCAAAGGAGGCTGATCCAGCAAGCCTCTGCTGGCGTTGCACAGGAGGCGTTGATGTCAGGACACCTAAAGGCGCTCAGAAAAGTCGCAGAACTCGATTCGCAAATCCTCGAACTCAACAGGAAACAGAAGCACATACCCGAACTAATACAGCAGAAAAGAGACGAAGTCCAACAGGCCACCGAACAACTCACCGACAAGGAGCCCAAACTCAGGAACCTCCGCGTAAAAACAGAGCTCCAGGAAAAAGAATTCCAAGCCGCAGAACAAACCGCAATCAAACTACGAGAGCAAATTAACCGGGCAAAATCAAACAAGGAATTTCAAGCACTCCAGCACGAAATCCTCTCCAGAGAAGCCGATAACACCCGCCTGGAAGACGCCGTCCTGGCCCAAATGCAAAAACTGGACCAGCAAGCCCAAGAACGCGAGGCATTGGGCGAGAAGGAAAAGAGGGCCAGGACGGAACTGGCCAGCGAGCAAACCAGACTGGAGGCGGAACTCAAACGTGCCAAGGCGGAAATCGAAAGACTCAGGCAGCAGCGCGCCGACGCAGGAAAGGACGTGCCGCCCGACATCTTCGACAAGTATGAAAGGCTAATCGCCCGCCGCGGGCAGACTGCAATGGTCGCCGTAGTCAATGGGTCCTGCCAGGGATGTTTCATGACCCTGCGAGCCGAGACCATCGCACAACTCAAAAAACGGACCGACCTTGTTACCTGCCACTCCTGCGGAAGAATCCTCTACCTTGAAGAGTAACACGTGGCAAAAATAGACCGCGCCACCGTCAAACACGTCGCCAACCTCGCCAGGCTTGCCATCTCGGAGGACGAGCTAGCGTTGTTCGGAAACCAACTCAGCGACATCCTGACCTACATCGACAAATTAAACGCACTCGACACAGAAGGCGTCGAGCCGCTCTCACACCCGCTCGGCCTGAGAAATGTGTTCCGCGACGACGACGCCAAACCCTCAGCCCCGCTGGAAGAAACCCTCTCAAACGCCCCGGCTAGAACCGAAGACGCCTACAAGGTGCCCGTGGTGGTCGACCTGTGATGAACCAACTCCACGCCCTCTCCGCACACGACCTCAACGCGAAGCTCCTCGCCCACGAGGTCTCCGCAGTCCAAATCACCGAGGCCGTGCTCAAACGCATCAGGACGCTCGACGGCCGAATCGGCGCCTACAACACCGTGACAGCCGACGCAGCACTTGCCAAGGCAAAGGACCTGGACGTCCGGCTCGCCGAGGGTAAACCGGTCGGCCCGCTCGCCGGCGTGCCCGTCGCCATCAAGGACAACATGTGCACCCGCGGCGTGCGCACTACCTGCTCCTCGAAGATACTGGAGAACTTCGTCCCGCCCTACGACGCCACCGCCGTCGCGAAACTCGACCAAGCCGATGCAATCCCGGTCGGCAAGACGAACATGGACGAGTTCGCCATGGGCTCCTCCACCGAAAACTCTGCCTTCAGGCCCACCAGGAACCCATGGGACCTGTCGCGCGCCCCCGGCGGCTCCAGCGGAGGCGCTGCCGCGGCAGTGGCCGCCTGCGAGGCCGCCGCCGGCCTGGGCTCCGCCACCGGCGGCTCCAGAAGACAGCCCGCCGCATGCTGCGGCGGGGGCGGCGGGAAGCCGACCGCCG
>JAUWIN010000031.1 GCA_030605345.1 Candidatus Brocadiia bacterium | reverse complement strand
GCGCCGCCGCTGGAGCTCACTGAAGCTGACGCGCTCGTGCAGGGCGTGCAGGTCGATGATGGCGAGGCCGTCCTGCCGTTCCTCGATGATGTAGGAGTTTCGGAACTGGAAGCAGGTGCGGTCGTATGGTTCTGGCTCTGGCGCTGCGGGCCCCGAAGTGCGCTCCTCCGCCGCAGTCCGCTGTTGGGCGGAAGAAACCTCAGTCCGGCCAGCGCGGCGCTCGAATGGCGCCACCGGCGGGCGCTCTTGATCAGGACGCGGAAGCGGCCTCTGGGCAGCAGCTCGCCCGGCCGGTTCCGCGCGGTCACGCCTCGGCGCCTCAAAAACCGGGGTCAGGTCAGCGCCGCGCAGCGCCTCTCTCACGGCATTTAGCACGGTCTTGTACACCATCTGGGACTGATGAAAGCGGACCTCTATCTTGGTGGGGTGCACGTTGGTGTCCACCTCACGGGGGTCGATTTGAAGGAACAGAAAGGCGACCGGATATCGGCCGCGGACCAGCATCCCCTCGTATGCGGAAGAAATAGCGTGGTTCATAGTGCGGTCGCGGACATAGCGGGCATTGACAAACGTAAATTGCATCTTGGCGTTAGCCCGGCAATGCACCGGCGGCGCGGCATAGCCGGTCAGATGCACCGGGCCTTCGCCCGAATCCACCTCGAGCAGTGCGTCGGCCAGCTCCGGGCCATACAGGTCGGCCAGCCTCCGACGCCTGTCCTGCGGCGCGTGGAGCGTAAGCACTTCGCGGCGGTTGTGAACCAGTTTGAAAGCAACCCTTGGATGGGCAAGTGCGATGCGTGAGACAAAATCAACAATGTGCGCAAACTCGGTGCCTGCGGTTCTGAGGAATTTGCGCCGTGCCGGCATGTTGAAGAACAGGTTGGCGATTTCGACTGCGGTGCCTTCCGGGGCGCCCTTCGCCCGAACGGCCTGGGGCGAGCCGCCGCTGACCTCGACCTCGGCGCCCTCGAGCGCCCCGCGCAGCCGGGAGACGATGCGCGCGTGCGAGACGGCACCGATGCTGGGCAGGGCTTCGCCGCGAAAACCCAGCGTTGCGATGAAGGAAAGGTCGTCCCCGGTCTTCAGTTTACTGGTGGCGTGGCTGCTGAAGGCGAGTGCCAGGTCGTCAGCAGCCATCCCGAAGCCATCGTCCGTTACACGGATGAGCTTCCTGCCGCCATCCTCGACCTCGATGGATACAAGGGTTGCCTCGGCATCGAGCGAGTTTTCAACCAGTTCCTTGACCACCGAGGCCGGCCGTTCGATGACTTCGCCCGCAGCGATCTTGTTGATCACAGGTTGCGGCAGAACATTAATAACGCCCATGCGGGAATTCTACGGAGCATTCCGCCGCCGGTCAAGCGTATGGCTTGGCCGTAACCGTTTCAACACGGATGCCGGGAGCTGACTTGCTTACGCTTCGGTGAGCGCCCTGACGTGGGCTGCGGCGGCCGTTCCGAGGCCGTGGAGGTCGTAGCCGCCTTCCAGCGCCGAGACGAGCCTGCCGTTTGCGTGGTCTCGGGCGATGTCGGCGACCACGGCAGTCAACTCAGCGAAGTCGGCGGCGGTAAGTTGGAATCCTCCGAGCGAGTCGCCTGTGCGCGAATCGAACCCGGCGGAGACCAGGACAAGGTCCGGCCTGAACCTGTCTGCTGCGGGCACCAAGCTCTGTTTGAAGATACGTAGTATATCGCTGCCGTCTGTGCCTTCGGGCAACGGGAAATTGAGGTTACAGCCCTCCCCTTCCCCGCTGCCTGTTTCTTCGGCCCTGCCGGTGCCTGGGTAGTGGTGTGACTGGTGTGTGCTGAAGTAAAAGACCGAGCCATCGTGGTAAAAAATTTCCTGCGTTCCATTGCCGTGATGGACGTCCCAATCAACGATGAGGACTCTGGCGAGGTTGTGTTTTTTCTGCGCGTAGCGCGCCGCGACGGCCAGGTTGTTGAATATGCAAAACCCCATCCCCCTGCTTGGGGTGGCGTGATGGCCGGGCGGCCGCACAACGCAGAAGGCGTTCTTTACGGCGGAGCGCGCTACGGCATCGACAGCGCTGCACACGCCGCCGACAGCCAGCAGTGCGACCTGGTAAGACTTTTCGCAGATGACCGTGTCGCCGGTGCTCAGCCGCGGTTCGCCGGAGGTGACGTCGCGCTTCACTGTGGCCACGTAGCGCTCCGTGTGGCAGAGCAGCAGTTCCTCCTCAGTCGCGGCGCGGGGTTCGAGTTTTACGAGATGCTCGCCGAGGCCCGCATTGGCCAGGGCCTTGGTGATTGCGTGGCACCGGCTGGGCGATTCGGGATGATCCGGCCCGGTCTGGTGCTGGTCGTATGCGCGAGCAGTCACCAGGCCAGTTTTGGCGCTTTTTTGCCGCGGTTCGGGGGTGCTGATGCGGGAAGAGGACGGTTCATTCATTGTTGTAGGCCGTTTGGGTGCGCGCTCAGGCTCGGCCGTCCCACCAGTAGGTTCTGAAGTTTTCCAGCGCTTCGCAGAGTGCGTCCAGGTTCTCCGGTGGTGTGGGCGGGTAGAGGTCGGCGATGAACTGGAGCCCACCCCGCGGGGAGCCGAGTTTTCGCACCTCTTCCTCGATGAGGTCGTGAATTTCCTGCCGGGTCCCGAACGGCACTATCTTCTGTCGGTCAACGTCCAGTTTGATACAGCAGCGGCCTTTCATCTCGCGGGCGATGTTGTCGATCCCGTTGCATAAGTCCTGCGGGTTGAGCACGTCGCAGCCGCACTCGAGCAGGTCGTCCACCAGTTCCATGATGTAACCGTCGCTGTGGGTGTCAACGATACGGCCTGCTTGTTTGACCGGCTGCATCATCCGTTTGTAGGCGGGGACGATCCACTTGTGGAAGTCGCGGGGGCTGAGGATAGACGAGGTCTGCGTGCCGATGTCCTCACCGAAATGCACGAAGTCGGCGCCAGCACTGACGTATTCTCGGACGATGGCGCTGTTGCGCTCGACCACCATATCTATGAGTTGGTGCAACCTCGGCTCGTCGGTGGCGATGTCGAGCATCAGGTTTTCGAACCCGCGCAGGTACCACAGGCGCATCAGGAAGTGGCCGTGGCTGAGTCCGCCGCCGGTAAGTCGGCCTTGTTTGCTTGCCTCTCTGATGCCCTTGCACTGCTTCGCCAGGTCTCGGGGGCCGCGGTCCGTATATTTCATTGGGTCCGGAGCACGGACCCCGTCCAGGTTCGACCAGTCATCCAGCGGGTGTTCGATAGCGGCACCGTCCAGTCCGTCGTAATAAAAGCCCCATAGCGCCCCCCACGGGTCCCGCTCCCTATCGCCCGCCAGGTAATACGGCTTCCATGTGCTCCAGTCACGCTGTCCCTTCTTGAAACCCGGGAACATTACGGGATGCCTGGCGCACACATCTTCAAGCTCTCCTTTCAACTCGTACCACATTGCGTCAGAAATGCAGACCTGGCACGGGATCCACTGCGGCCCTGTCATCCGTATGTTGCTGATGTAGTTGTCTCGTTCGGACATCATGGCGGCTCCCTTCGCAGACGTTCTTGTCGCTGGTGAAAATTGTAAGCAACCCGCCACGCACACGCAAGATCATGAAAGCACCTGCGCAGTTCCGATTTTGCCGTGTGTTCGGGGTTGCCAACGAGTGTTGCTGGTGCTAAAATGCGGACGGCTAACACTAAAAGAAAGGGAAGCCAATGAAAAAGTTTCGTGCTCTTATTCTGGGCGCCGGCGGGGCTGGCTCGGCCATTGCGGATTCCATGAAAGAAGGCGGCCGCGCGGAGCCGGCTGCGTTCGTGGAGACCAGAGCCGAACGGCGGGAAAGCCTGGCCGCCGAGTATCCGCAAGCCATCGTCGGGGTGAACTATCCCGAAATACTCGAGCAGTCCGACCCGGACATCGTGGTGGTCGCAGGCCCCGACCATCTCCACGCGGAACAGTCGATCCTGGCGCTGCAGCACGGCTGCCACGTGCTGATTGAGAAGCCGATGGCGACCACCCTCGCCGATACACGCGCCCTGCTCGACGCCGAGGCCAAGACCGACAGGCACGTGATGGTCGATTTCACCATGCGTTACGCACATCCCTGGGCCACAATGGCCAGGATGGCGAAGAATGGCGACATCGGCCGCGTCTTCTGCCTCCACGGATACTACATCCACGACATGTGGGACTGGTATTCGACAGAGGGAAAATGCCACACCGCGTGGCGGGTGGACAAGCAGAATCCCCAGAACATCCTGATGGGCGGCGGATGTCACGGTCTCGACCTGATGCTCTGGATTATGGAAGGCGTACCCGTGACAGAGGTCTTCGCCTACAGCAATCATCTGTCCGGGTCCGACATCCCGACGGACGACTGCTTCCAGGTGTCGATGCGGTTCCAGAACGGTGTTCTCGGAGAAATCTTCGCCGCCAGCGGATGCAACACCGGGACCTGCGGCCCGATGCTGGACGTCTATGGCCAAGACGGGACGCTGAGCGACGGGAAACTGCTCCGGCGCGGCCACGAGCCGATGAAGTTGAAGGACACTGACGATTTCAAGACCAAAGGCGGCCACGGATGGCCGGCCTCGGTCAGTGACTTCCTCGACACGCTGGACGGCAAGATAGAAAACCCCGTTCCTTCGCTGGTCGGAGCGCGCAACGTCGCCATCTGTGAGGCGGCACTTATCAGCGCCCGTGACGGCGGCGGCCAACCGGTCGAATGGTTTGAATAACGGGCATCCACCGTGGTAGATTACCAACCCCAATTAGTGATGAGGAGGCCCAGCCTCCGCAACCTGGCGGCGGTGGAGCTGCCGAGTGGATACCGTCTGCGGCACTACCACCACGGCGACGAAGAGCAGTGGAACGAAATCATCCATGATTCCTTTAAGTTCATGGAGACAGATTTCAGCAGCGCCGTCGGGACCCAGCCCACATTCCTGCCTGAACGGGTGATGTTTGTGGCTTGCGGCGAGCAATTGGTCGCAACCGTATGCATGATCCTGCGAGCGGACGCAGAAGCCGACAGGTCGCCACAGGAAACTTCCAATGCTACGGCTGGGAACCCCACTGGCTTGGTCGGGGTGGTACACATGTTGGGTGTGCGCCGCGCGCACCAGGGCAAGCGGCTGGGATACTGGGTAGTTCTGGCCGTGCTTCATCGCATGGCCGCAGAAGGGCTCGAGGCGGCAGAGCTCGGCACCGACGACTGGCGGCTCCCCGCCCTCAAGACCTACCTGGTCGCTGGGTTCGAGCCCGTACTGGTTCACCACAACCAGCGCCAACGCTGGCGAGCGGTCTTTGAGCACCTGGGTATGAGCGCCGAAGCGGAGCGGCGCTTCGGCAGGATTCTGGCAGGGCCGGTGCGAGCGCCGTCAGCCGCGAGTTAGACTCTGCCGCCGCGGGGTCGATGGAAGGCGCTGATGTCGCAGGCAAAAAGGTTCACTCCAGCGAGGAACATGACCCATCCGGTCGTTACGAGCGGGAACTGATTATCGAGTTCGCCTCAAGACCAGTCCCGATTTGATACTTGGACAGCTATTTACTACTTCCACAGTTGACTTCAGCAGTTGTTCGGCTATCATAAACACGTGTCCTGAACTCTTGGGAGGTCAACCATGGCTGTGGTACGGCAAAGACAAAATCTCGTGCCGTTCATCATCTTCATGGTCCTATTTGTCGCCTCTACCACCGGTCTTGTGCTAGTGGCTATAGAGTTGTCCAATGCCCGCCAACAGGCGGACAGGGGTTTCAACCCCAGCCAGGAACCGAAGGTGAAATCCCTGGTGCTCTCATATACTGACAAAGCTGGCGGCCTGAAGCTGGCCCTCCTGAAGGCCGACCAAGAAATCGGTCGCCTTAGGAAGAAAATCGAGAGCTTTGAGAGAGTGACCGGCAAGCTCGACCCGACTAAACTCGAGAAGGAGATGGACCAGCTGGTCGAGCGAATCCTGAAGATCCAAGAGGGCGGCGGAGAAGAAAGCCCGGCCGAGGCAATAACACTCATGGGGTTCATTCATCTTCTTGAGAAGGAGAAGATCCTGCTTGCCGAGCGGCTCAGCGACCAGAAGAAAGCGCGGGAGGAGGAGAAGGCGGAGCTCGCCAGCAGAATCAGAGCTGAAGAAACGAAGGTCAGCGCAAAGCAAATCACCATCGATCAGCGGGACGTAGAAATCGAGAAACTCAGGCACACTATGAGCCAAGACCGCGCCACAGCACAGCATGAGGCCAGCGGCCTGCGGGCCTCCCTGGCAGAGGTCCGCCAGCAGAGCAAGGAGGAGCAGGACGCCATGCGGGAGCGGATCAAGATACTCGAAACCGGCCTGGCGGACGCCAGGTACCAGCTCAGGGTTATCAGGAAAGAGAAGGCGTTCGAGGCCAAGGGGACCAGGTTTGAGAAAGAACGCGAGCCTGCCGACGGCAAGGTGATACTGGTTGACCGCCACACCGGGGTGGTCGTCGACATCGGCCGCAAGCAGGGCGTCAGCCGCGGCCTCCGTTTCCAGGTCCTCACACAAAAATCCGACGGCACCCGTATAACCCGCGGCGAGTTCGAAGCTAAGACCGTCTTCCCTGAAATCAGCCGAGGCATCCTGGTCGGTGAAAATAATCCCGTCGATATCGTTCACAAAGGCGCCATCATCATCAACCCCGCGTTTGATCCGGGGAGGGCGAAAATTTTCGTGGCCGACACCACCTTCGGCGCAGCCGAGAAACAGTCCTTCCGGGATATACTCTCCAAATACGGCAGCGTGCTGGAGGATAAACTCACCATCAGGACCGACTACCTTATCATCGGCCCCAGAGAAGGCAAATTTGTGGACAGGGCAGAGAAGATAGGCGGGATTATAATCCGCGAGGACGAACTTAACGCGTTCCTCGGACGCTGAGACGCCCACGCCGGGCTGCCCAGACCAGCTCACCCCCAATCCAGCGCGCCCGATTCTCCCCGATTTTGGTTGTCGTCTAATCAGGCGGAACCGACGGTCAGAGCTTCGTTGCGAGCCCGAGGGCTGTTTTGCACCCGACGATGAATTGGTCAAGCAGCAGTTTCTCACTGTCGGTGTGGGCGTTGCACGAGCCGGCGCCGAGAGTTGCGACCTGGATGCCGCGGTCTGCCAGCCAGTTGGCATCTAACCCCCCGTTGCTGTATTGCAGCGCCGGCTTCCTCCCAAGACGATGAAGCACGCGTATCACCTCCCTGACACAGCGGCTGCTTTTGGGAAGTTTGAACGCTTCGTACTTTTTGGTGCACTTAATCTTGACGCGTCCGCGCTTGCCTTCGGAGGAGGTGAGTTTCCTGGCGGCCTTTTCGAACGCCTTCCGGTAGGCCTCGGAAATGCGGCGGCGCAGGCGAACACTGTAACTCCTACACTCACATTTGACGTGGAGGTGTTCCATCACCACGTTGGTCGCTTCGCCTCCGCGGACCATGCCAACGTTTGAGGTGCCGCGCACGCCGTTCTTCATCACCAGCCCCAGCCAGCCCTTTTCTTCGAGTTCAGCTATGGCGCATGCGGCGATGACCGCGGCCGACACCCCTTGTTCCGGCTGGCCGCCGGCGTGGGCAGGGAAGCCCTTGATGTCAACGTCGAGCGAAACGCCGCCTGTGGCGCCGATTTCGACACAGTCCGGCTCGCCACCGTCCCAGTTGAACGCGAGCCGGGGCGAGCCAATCAGCCGCTTGTCCACATGCCTGGCGCCGATCAACCCGATTTCCTCTTGGACGGTGAAAAGAAACGTGAGCGGCGGATGCGGCAGTTTCCGGTCAAGTATTTCCATTGCGGCGGCGACGAGTGCGCCACAGCCGCTGCGATTGTCCGCACCCACACCTGTGCCTTTCCGCGCAGACCTGATGATGTTGCCCCGCTTGACGGGCTTTGCGTTGCGGCAGATGGGGACGGTGTCCATGTGGGCCATCAGCATCCGCCGCGGGCCGCTGGCCGTGCCGGGCAGCTTGATAATCAAATTCCCCACATTGCCACCATGAGAGCTTTTCTTGTGGGCGGTGTCGAAAGCAACAGCATTCTTGGGCAGGCCGTGACGGCGTAATACCTCCACAATCTTATCTGCTATCCGGCGCTCCTCGCACGAAACGCCGGGCACCGAGAGCAGTTCCATTACGGTCCTGATCGCCCGGTCCTGGTCCAAGGTCAGGGTGTTGCTGTCTTTCTCACTGGTTGTCTTCCTCACGCGTGCTCTCCTCTATTGGTCCTCACCGCTATACCTGGCAACGAAAGCCTCATACTCCGCCAGCGTATCGATACTGAAGGCTGGGTGCCTTGTCTCGGCGACCTTAATGATGTACCCGTTCTCGACGGCACGGAGTTGTTCGAGCTTCTCGGCCCTTTCCAGGGGCGTCTGAGACATGCGGGCATACTCAAGCAGGAACTCGCGCCTGTATGCATACAGGCCGACGTGAAGCAGGAAAGATGGTTTGGCGTTGTTGCTTCTAAGGTAAGGAATTGGCGCGCGGGAGAAATACAGCGCCCGGTCGTGGCGGTCAGTGACGACCTTCACGACGTTGGGGTCGGCCGCGCGCTGGCGGTCGCTGGTTCGGTGTGCAAGGGTGGACATTACGGCGTCGGGCGCTCTCTCTAGGGCGTTGACCACCGCGTCGATTGCGTCCGGCTCAATCTCGGCCTCGTCGCCCTGGATGTTGACCACTATCTCGCAGTCGAGGCCTGCAGCCACTTCTGCAACGCGGTCGGTACCGCTCTGGTGCGAGCTCTCGGTCATCTGCACCTCGGCGCCGAACTCCCTGGCGGCGGCGGCAATCCTCCCGTCGTCGGTTGCGATGATGACGCGGCCCAGCGATGCCGCACGGACGACCCCCTCCCAGACGTGCTGTATGAGATACTTTCCGGTCTGTCTAAGGAGCGGCTTTCCGGGCAGTCGTGTCGACTTGTATCTTACCGGTATGATTCCCGCTGCTTTCATCTGCCTCCAGCGCGGCGTCCTTCAGCACCGTTCGCTTTACCAGTCTGGCGGATATTGTACCCCACTTGGTCTTAGCATCAAGCCGAACGAGGAAGCGTTCGGATTTGTCCAGCCAGGCGAGGAAGGTCACACCTTCCATCTCTTCCTTGCCGAAATTGCTATCGGCCTTGAGCGCTATTGCCTCGCCCTTCCTGCCGTCGGGGGTGACGTAGTCCTCATGACGGAGGACAGACACATTGGTTGTTTCGTCGCGGCTCTTGCCGGAAACGACTATGTTGATGTCGTCACCCGGCTTCAGCGGCGCGTAGCGAAGAAAATAGAGAAGCGAACCGAAGTGCTGAGCGTTAGGTGGGATTTGTCGGGTCCGTCTCAGTTCCAGCCCCTTCTGTTTGTCCTTCTCTTTATAATACAGGAGTTCGTGCTTGACCTGATTGTAAACGAACTTATTGTGCTTATTGTGTCCACCCATGATGCCGGGCCCGGTAGTCATCCGCTCCTCATACTCGCGTGGGAGCAGCGTCCCAGCATCGACCAAAACGCTCATCTGCCCCTTCACCGCATACACCGCGGAAACCGCCGGAGTGGTCTGGAGTGTGTACACAATCCGATACGCGGGCGGACCCGGCAGCTCCTCCAGTAACGGGCTGACCTCAATTTCGACGCTGCCGGTTTTGCCAACCCACGACACCACGTCATACCTCATCCGCTCGCAGGGGAAGGTCTTGAAATGCGACCGGTGCGCCGCATCACCCGCCTGCCTCAGCCAGCCGGCAAGGTAAAGAACTGCCACCAGCACAATGACGCCAAGTGCAATGACGGAGGCAACGCACAACCGCCGATGATTGTGCATTGGTCTGTTCCAGCACGGAGAGAGCGTTAGATGCAGGGCGCAGGCTAACACAGCACGGAGCGACTGTCAATCTCGGCAGATATTTCGGGACAATTACACTTTCCCGCCCGCCTGTGCTAAAATCGCGGTCGCTTGAAAGGAAATCAAACGTGAAGGCTAGACCCAAGCGATCGTTCATCCTCGGTTTGGACGGAGCGGTGCCGCAGTTGGTGGAACGTTTTGCGGCTGAAGGGCGAATGCCTAACCTGAGCAAACTCATCCAGCGTGGTTGTTTCGCACACGCCCTTCCGGTCCTGCCGACGCACACGCCGGTGAACTGGACGACGATCGGCACGGGCGCCTGGCCCGGCACTCACGGCATCACTGGCTTCAGCATAAACGACCGGACCAAGGAACTGACCAACCTGGCCTCGTCAGCCGATTCAGAGCAGGTCCGGGCACAGTTTCTCTGGCAGGCGGCTGAGCAAGTGGGCAAGAAGAGCATCCTGCTGAAATGGGGCGGCCCGAACTTTCCGGTGACCGTGAAAGACGGTGTGCAGGTGGACGGCTGCTTTTGCGTCTGCTGCGAACATGAACTCGCCGGCCCGGCGCGGTTCGGAACGTCCCACCAGCCGAGCTCGACCCGCATCGAGCTGGCACCCGCTGACGACTGGCCCCACGTGCCGCCCTCCAACCGACCGCCCCTGGCAACTGAAATCGTCGTTGGCAAACAAGAAACAGCCACCGTCACTGTGCATCTGTTGTGCGTGGCGGAGTCATCTCATTACGACACGCTCCTGCTCTTCCGCGCGAAGGGTGGCGCCGAGCTGCTGGCCAGCGTGCAGGCGCGTCAGTGGTCGGACTGGGTGACGCTCGATTTCAGCGGACGCAAGGGCACGTTTCGCGCGAAGGTCCTGGACCTCGCGGCCGACGGCTCCGCCTTAGAGGTGTACGTCAGCCAAATCATGCCCCACACGGGCTGGACATACCCGGAAGACGTTGCCAGGGACCTGACCGAGAACGTCGGGCCGTTTATCCAGCGGCCGGGCTACAACCAGCGCGGCACCATCTACAGCGCCTGGGCCGATATGGAGACGATGCTGGAAGAGATCGAATATCAGCACGAGTGGTTCGCCAAGGCGGCCAAACACCTGTGCGAGAACTACGAGCACGACCTGTTCTTTCTGCACACGCACGCGCCGGACTACATTCAGGACGCCGTGATGCCGGAGGCCGAGCCGCTTACGGCTGACAGCCCCGAGCAATCGGCCGAGTACCTCGAACTGGTCGCAAAGGTCTATCAATCGTGCGACCGGACGGTCGGCCGGATTGTCGATGACGTGACCACCGAAGACGACCTGGTCTGCGTCGTGTCCGACCACGGCTGCGTCGGCTATCACGCCGATCTCCAGGCGCCGCAGATGATCAAGAAAATCCTGGAAGACAATGGGTTCCTCATGTACAAGGGCAGCGAGCGCGAAGCTCACGTCAGCTCAAAGCCGTCACGCGGCCATAGCGCGATTGACTGGTCCCGCACAAAGGCGATCTGGCACGACACGATGTATATCTACATGAACGTCAAGGGCCGCCAGCCGAACGGCGTCGTCGAACCGGACGAATACGAGCAAACCCGAAGCGACATCATCCAAGCCCTGCTGGACTACAAGGACCCGCGCCTGGGACGGTGTCCGTTCTCGCTGGTGCTTCGCCGTGAAGATGCCGGCATGCTCGGGCTGTGGGGAGATCGTGTCGGCGATATCATTGTCTGTTGTCTTCCCGGCGGCAACTATGGCGAGGGGCACGGCAACCTGCTGCCGACGGCCATCTATGGGCTCAGCAGCCTGCAGGCGACGCTGATCCTCGCCGGGCCGGGCGTGCGGACTGGTCACAAGATCAGCCGTCCGGTGTGGCTCACCGACGTTGCGCCGACGGTCGCACATCTGATGCAGATTCCACCGCCCCCGACCATGGAAGGAGCCGTGCTGCACGAGGCATTGTTGCCTTCGCCTACAGTCTTTCCGGCGCGTCGGATTCGACGCGGTAGAGTTCCATCTGTCCCGGCGAAAGCCATGGACCGGTCTCCATGGCCGGGTTCTCGGGCCACTCGTGGTCGAAGTACTTCCGGGCCTTTGGTTCTTCAGCGTTCCAGCCAACGTGGTAAACGGTCGGCTGGCCGTGCCAGGTGATGACTGTCTGGCCGAACTTGTCCCGCGAGTTATTCAACACCGCCACGTAATCCCGGCCGTCGGAATCCTTGAACTCCGAAACCAACAACGAGTACTTCTGAGCCGTTCGCGGCCTGACGCCCTTGACCAACTCACTGTCGATCGTGTTTGGGTAACCACCCAGCCGCGGGCCGCCGACGTGATAGGCCCGCTGCCAGTCGAGCTTGAGGAGGGTTGGGGCGAAGGTTTTCTGGAACCGCCGCACCTGGTAGCTGAGCCATTCGAACGTCTGCGTCCGCTCGCCGAACTCGTTGATGGGCGGCCAGCGGTAGTTCTCGTGCGCGCCCCTGGTGTAAATATTGAACCATGCGAAGCCCTTGTGCCCGAGCGCCGCGGCGATGGCGATCATCCACCGGAAATCATCATCGCTGGGACAGCGCGCGGTGTAATGGCCCGTACAGCACAACGTCAGCCACGTCGGCAGCCGGTGCCGCAGCATAGCGTCGGTGTACATCTTGGGGGCGCGGAAGTGGTGTTCCATCGCGTCCGGCAGATCTTCGTCGAGGATAGCATAGCTGCCGTGGAACAGCATCTTCGGGTCAGTGACTTCGACGCACTCGTCGATGTAACGCCGGTAACTTCGCAGGCCCATCCACTCGGTGCCGTGCGGCGAATATCCGGCGAAACTCATGAATGGCGTCAGGTGCGGCGCCATTTCGCGCTGGATGGCGGCGGTGCGGAACGTCTTGGTAATCCTATCATGGCACGGCTCGTCGGCGACGTCGAAACCGAACGTGGCCGGATGACCCCCGAAATCCTTCAGGGCCGCCTCGAAGCCGCGGCGATACTCGTCCTCGTCACGAGACTTGAACATCGCCCCAGAACTGGCGCGGGCGTCGTTGACGAAGCACATGATGCCCGCCTCGGCGCAGGCATCGAGGATGCCGAGCATATCTTCCCTTTTGTCCCGCTCGGGCACATAGCCAGGTGTCCGCCCGACCGTAATCCCCAGATCGACCCAATCTTTTACCGATTCAGGGCGCCCCGCCGGCGAACCGAACGGACTGTAGTTGTGGAACGTGACGGGGAAAGTTCCCCGCTCCATTATTGCATCAAGCGTGTTCATATTACCTCCTTACCTATCGTTAGGCGATGTAGATGGGCGTCGCAAATGCCCGGCGGTCGTCCACAGCGGCACACTCGACGCGGAAATAGGCCGCCGAGCCGCGGGCCTTGCGCGACAACGTGGCTTCGACGAGCGGTTCGCCCTTCGCCCAGATCTCCTTGATAATTTTTCCCTGCGAGATGATACGGACCCACGCCAGCCCGGCGGAGTCGGCCGCGCGAAGATGAAACCTCAGCGTGGTTCCTTTGCGCGGCCGGAGGGTCGAGCCCATCACCTTGCCGTTGACCGACCAGTCCAGCAACGGCGCCTCGGTGGCGAAACACTGCCCGGCCCGCAAGGACTTGATTACCGAAGCGGGGCTCCGGGTCGCATTCAGCACGCCCGTCCATGAGTTCCCAATCTCCACCATCGAATGGCAGTCGCTCGCTCCCAGCGGTGTGACCTTCTTCCCGGCGCACAGCAGACGGTCAAACATCTGTGCGCCCCAAAGACCGGTGCGATAGTAGGCGCGGTCGATCACGTTGAAGCCGTTGAGAACTTCCATGGCCAGTTCATCGACCGGGTCGCTCTGCTGCAGGATGCGTTCCTGCAACTCGCGCGTCGGCCCGTTGAAACCAACCGGGTGCGCCAGCCACACAAAATCTGCGTGCCGGAGTCCCCGGGCCAAACCGTCGACCAGCTGCTCGCCAGGTTTTGATTTGTGGACCCGTTTGGGTTGCAGAAGGCCGAGGTGGAAGCCAGCCGTGTCGCTTTCCTCGCCCCAGGTGGCGTTCGGGAGCGGGGCGGCGGAGCGTTTCTGGCGGATTGTATAGTGGTCGGTGGCGAAGATGAGATCCAAGCCGACGAGTTTCGCCCGCTCGGCGTTTTCGGCGACGGTGCTTTGGCCATCGCTGTAAATCGAGTGCGAGTGGAGATCAACCGCGACGACGCGGTTCTGGAAAATCTTGCGGGAGCCGGCCAGTCGCTCGCCCAGCCGCTGCTTGTAGTTGGCGGTGAGGGTTTCGAGATACGCCTGCCGCTTGCGGTGAAGTTCGCGCTGCTTCGCCTTGGCCATTCCCAATCCTCCGAATGATTCGAGTTGCCTTGTTCCGGACCTGCAACGGTGCATATCGTAACGGTTCATCGACGGTGTGCAACCATGCGGGTCAGCGGTAATCATGCAGTGCACTTCGCCCGGGTTTACCCAGAAATGAATGAACACGGGCATGCGCGGCGCCACCGACCGGCCATCAATAACGGAGCTCACTTCTTCCGCAGCCAGCGGTTCGCAGCCGGGATGTCGCCTTCCTTCCATTTATCTTCGGTTATGCCAACGCCCGCAATTGCAACGGCTTCATTGTAGTCATGCGGAGCTCTGCGGCAACAGGAACTGTTCTTGACCTCTTGTGACATTCGCTTTATCCTTCTCCACTACGCTTTTATCAGGCGCCGAAGTACTCGTATCGTGCGTCCACGATGTTACTCTCGGTTGCCACAACGGAACGCCAGCATAAGGAGCCGTGATGCGTGGAATCAAGCTGCTCAAAGAACCCCCAGCAGAAACGAGGGTCTTTCCCGACCCGACGCCCGAAGGTGACGAAGTAGTTGTGCGCGTCGAGGCGGCTGGCCTCTGTGGGACCGACCTGCATAACCTCTACGAGAAGCCGTGGGAGGCGCCGTGCATCCCCGGCCACGAGGGCGCCGGGACGGTGGTGGCCGTTGACCGGCCCCAACAGGCCAAGGTTGGCGACCACGTCTTCATGATGGCGTTCAGCTCCTGCGGACGCTGCGAGATGTGCCGGGCCGGTTACTTCGCCTACTGCAAAGACAAGCGCCGCACTATGCACGGCTTCACCCGCAACGGCTTCCAGGCCGAATATGTCCGCATCGCCGAGAACCAGCTGCGGCCGCTCCCGGAGTTCATGTCGTTCGAGCAAGGGGCGACGACAATGGACCCCATCGGCGCAACCTATCACGCGCTGAAGCGGATGAACACCGAGGCCGCCCACACGGTGGGTGTGTTCGGGCTTGGGCCGATGGGATTGGGCGCAACCGCCATCGCCTCGCAAATGGGCTGCCGCGTCATTGGCGTCGAGCCGGTGCCGTACCGCAGAAACCTTGCAAAGCAGCTCGGAGCTGGCGAGGTCGTTGATCCGGCCGCCGGGAATGTCGTCGAGCAGATTCGCGAATTGACCAACGGCGAAGGTCTGGACCGCGCGTTGGAGTGCTCAGGCAAAGCGGAAGTCTTGACCGCTGCGCTGGATCTGGCGAAGCCGCTTGCCCACGTGGCATTCATCGCAGAGAACAACGAGGCGACGGTGCAACCGTCGGCGCACTTCAACCGCAAGGAAGTGAGTTTGTCCGGCTCCACGGTCTTCCCGATGGGCGAGTACGCTGAAATCTGCCAACTGTTCGCCGACGGGCTGCCGACCGAGCAATTCATCACGCACCGCTTTTCACTCGAACAGGCGGACGAAGCCTATCAGACCTTTGCCGGCAGACAGACCGGCAAGGTGTTGTTCGTGCCGGGTAGCAGCGGCTGACGCTGGTATAGCCCGTTTCCCCTGGGCCCGCCGATCTTATCTCAGCCGTCGCGCGCGGCTAACTGCTCCCGGTAGAACGCTTCGCAGGTCACGAAGCGCACGCCGGCGGATTTGGCCTTCGTCAGAACGTCCCGCAACCAGACGCCTTTTGTGTTTTCGAACGCTTCGGCCGTTGGCGTGCCGTGGTCGTGGGAGTTCAAACACCAGATGAGGTCGTTGGCGACGACGTGCTCAACCGCCCAACTGAGATAGTCCGTATAGTCGGGGCCGTGGGCGCGGTCGTCGAACCGCTCCCAGTAGAAATCGTCCTGATATCCCTGGATGGGGATTTCGAGCAGGTCCGGCAGGCCCTGGTCGGCATAGAAGAACGCCTGGACGTCGAACGGTGTCGGCTGGCAATCGCGATGGTCTCTGGCGTAGCTGCGGACCCACTTCAGGCCGACTTTGTCGAGAATTCGGAGCAGGTCCGGCCGGTCCATCAACCCCCGATAGGCGCCCCACGGAGCGGTCAGCCCCCGACAAGGGTGGCCGAAGGTATCGAGGAAGATTTGTTGGGTTCGCGACAGTTCTTGCTCGATGGTCTCGAGGTCTCCGGCTTCAATCAGGAAGGTGTCGCTGCCGTCGGCGCTGTGCGAGCACGGCTTGCCGTCGCCGGGCTGCATATACACCGTCTTGAGCAGCACGTGGCTGTAAGTGTGCTGGGCCGAGCAGACCAATGGGTGCTGCCCGGCGGCTTTGCATGCGGCGGTGCAAGCTTCGATGGTCTCGCCCGTCAGGGACATCGTGCACGGGATGTCCATTTCTTCGTGCATAGGGACGGCCCCGTCCAGGAAGCCGAGTGTATTGTCCGATGCGGTCTCGACGTCGTAGCAGACAAGGATGGTTCCGGCCACGATAGTCCTCCTTTCGTGCGGTTACCGGCAGTCCAGCGATTTCGCCGCTCGCCGAATCTCCTTTACGGTCATGTCGTAGGGCACCGTCAGTGTGACCGTCCGAGCAAGGATGTCCAGCGAACTGCGACACATGTCTTTGCTGTAGCGAATTTTCCTGCGGACGCGACGGTACGGGTCTGCCTTTGGGTGAAAGGCACCATGTTTTTCCAGCAGTGGCGTCCAGTTCACATAGACGTGTCGGCCCGTGTCGATGGGGCGGTGCGGCCCGAACGGGTTGCCCGAGCTGTTGCGTTCGACGAATTGCTTGGCTTCCTGCTCTTTCTCGAAGATAACGGGCGCGCTCACGCCGCAGTCTCCGTCTTCCTCGTTGCACGGGCTGAACCGAAAGGTGCTCTGTTTGGCGAGCGCGTTGCGAAGCGCCGCCCGGTGTGCCCGCAGGCGTTTCAGGATGCCGTCGAGCCGCTTGAGCTGCTCGAACATGATCGCGCCGGTAATCTCAGACACCCGGAAATTCGACCCGGCGAAGAACGGGGTGCTGACCTTGTCCGCGTGCTTGCGGAAGACGCATCCGCCGTCGTGGTAGATCAGCGCCTTGTCGTATGCCGTCAGGTCATCAGTGACCACGGCGCCGCCCTCGCCGGCGCTGATAATTTTGAACTGGTTGAAGCTGAAGGCGCCAGCGTCACCGATTGAGCCCAGCCGCCGTCCGCGGTAGCTCCCGCCGACCGCCTGACAGGCGTCTTCAATGAGCAGCAGCTTATGCCTACCGGCGATGCGTTTCAGCGCGTCCATATTGCAGGGCCGTCCTATCATGTGCACTGGTATGACAGCCCGCGTGTGTTTCGAGACGCATTTCTCTACGGCTTGTGGGCTGAGCGACAACGTCTCGTCAACGTCGGCGATGATGGGTATCGCGCCCATGGCAAGCACGGCCAGCGGCGTCGCCATGAAGGTGTAAGCCGGGACGATGACCTCGTCCTCGGGCTCCACGCCGGCGCCGACCAGAGCGCAGATTAGCGCTCCTGTCCCGCTGGAGACCGTCAGGGCATGTTTGACGCCGATTTTCTCGGCGAGGGCTTCCTCGAAATGGTCGCACCATCCGCCCTCACCGCCTCGGTAGCGGAACATCATCCCGCCTCTTATGACCTTGGCAACGGCCTCAATTTCTCGCTTTCCTATCTCGTACATGTCGACACGCTCCACGCAGGATAATCATCAGCCACACATCAGCGCGTATTCTACACAGAAACAGCCGAACGCAAAAGCGGGGATAACCGCCGGATGCCAAGACCATCGGGCGGCACAGCCCTGGGAGAACGACCACGACGAGTCATTCAACAGCAAGTTTCCGAACGAGTTACTGAAGCGGAAATCCTTTTACGTTTCGGTGGATGCAATGGGCCTCCGGCTCGGAGAGACCTTGCCCCCTGCTCCGTTAGAGTGGCCAGCGGCCGATCGCCACTACATGTAGCTGTGTGAATCACAGCACCCCGCCAAGCGACCCTCGACCTGCCTGAACTGGATCGATATAATGGTGCTGGCAAACTTGACGACTGGTTTGGCGGAAGATGATGAAGGCGTTCGCTCTGGTCTCGCCCGGCAATTTTGGGTGGACAGAAATCCCTGACGACCCGCCTCCCGGGCCGGATGAAGTGGTGGTCCGTCCGACGGCGTGCGGCATCTGCGCCTCCGATGTTCACTACTGGCTCCACGGTCGGATCGGGACTCAGGTAATCGAGAATTATCCGTTTGTGCTTGGCCACGAGTGTGCCGGCGTGGTTGTTGAGCTCGGCGAAGGCGTGACCAACGTGACAGTCGGCCAGAGGGTCGCAGTGGAGCCGGCCATCCCTTGCGGGCGATGTGCCCCCTGCACGGAGGGCCGCCAGAACATCTGCCCGAACGTGCGCTTCCTGGCCACACCGCCATATCACGGCGCGCTGCGCCAGAGCATCCTGATTCCGGCCGGAAACGTCGAGCCGATACCGGAATCGGTTTCGTTCGAGACTGCGGCCCTTTGCGAGCCGTTCGGTGTGGGCATTCACGCGGCTCGACTGGCGGACGTCTCACCCGACGAGACCGTCGCCATCTTCGGCGCCGGCGCCATCGGCCTCTCCACCGCGATGGCCGCCAGAATACGCGGCGCCGCCCGCATCATCCTTGTTGAACCCATCAAGGAGCGCCGAAGCCTCGCCGAGGCGATGGGGTTCGAGACAATACCCATCGACCCAGACCCGGTGGAGAGAATCCGGCAGATGACGGACGGCGGCGTCCATACCGCGTTCGAAGCCGCCGGCGACCTGCGGGCAATGAGCTGGGTCACCGCCGCACCGCGGCTGGGCGGCAAGAGCGTTATCATCGGCATCCCTACTGAGGACACGGTGCCGCTCGACATCCACAGGGTCCGTCGGGCTGAGCTGACCATCTATAACAGCCGGCGGTCCAACCGGACGCTGCCCGAGGCTCTCCACCTGCTCGACGGCCCAGCCGCCGACATAGCCCGGATGTGCACGCACCGCTTCCCCGTGTCCGAGGCTGGGCGCGCATTCGGAACCGTCTCGAGGCGCGAGGACGGTGTCGTCAGGGCGATGCTGATGTTCGATTGAGGAGGACAAACTTGGGCCGAAAAGGAAAGCCTGTCTCTCAGCTCCGTGTGTTAGTTGTGGACGACGAGCCCGGGATACGGTCGATGTGTCGCCAGGTCCTCGAAAGCCTCGGCTGTGCGGTGGAGGAGGCCGGTGATCTTGAGGGCGCCGAGAACGCGCTCGGCGGCGGCCAGTTTGGCCTCGTGATACTTGACGTCCGCCTGCCTGACGGCTCGGGACTTGATTTGTTCCGCGAAACGCGGCAGAAGGATCCGGACTTGCCTTTTGCCATCATCACCGGCTACGCATCTGTGGAGGACGCAATCGACGCGGTCAAGAACGGCGCTCTCGACTATATCACCAAACCGTTCGACGTCAGGCGGCTCGAGGAGGTGGTGGAACTGGCAAGTTGGCGGATGCCAGCCGGACTCGCGGTCGGCGAGGGCGCGACCTTCGAGTTCCACGGCCTCGTCGGAGCGTCCCCGGGTATGAGGTCGGTATGCAGCCTGATCGAGCGAGCGGCGCAATGCCCCTCCACCGTGCTGATTCAGGGCGAAAGCGGGACAGGTAAGGAACTGGCTGCGAAGGCAATACACCAAGCCGGCCCGCGGTCAAAAGAGCCGTTTGTGCCCGTCGATTGCAGCTCGATACCCGCGGGCCTGCTGGAGAGCGAACTGTTTGGGCACGTGAAGGGCGCGTTCACCGGCGCCGCCACCGCCGCGGCCGGGCTGTTCCGGTCGGCGGGACGCGGCACAGTGTTCCTCGATGAGATTGGCGAACTGCCGCGGCAACTCCAGGCGAAATTCCTCCGGGCGCTACAAGAGCGCGAAGTCCGCCCGGTCGGCGCCACCCGCGCTGCGCCGCTCGAGGCCCGAGTTATTGTGGCGACCAACCGCGACCTGCGCTCTGCCATGGCCGACGGCGAGTTCCGCCGCGACCTGTTCTACAGGCTGCACGTAATCCCCATCTATCTCCCGCCGCTGCGCTTGAGGCGGCAGGACATCATTCCGCTGGCACAGCATTTCCTTGACCAACTGAACGCCGCTTCCGGCCGCAAGGCCAAACTCTCACGGGAGACGGCCAGCCTGCTCGAAAAGCGGGACTGGCCGGGCAACGCGCGGGAACTCAAAAACGCCATCGAGCGCGCCCTCGCGCTCACCGGAGGCGAACGAATCGACGAGCGAGCGTTCTCGGAGCCGGAGAGCAAGCCCGACCCTCTCCGCGAGGGAGACCGTCTGGAGGATTACGAGAGACAGGCGATCCAGGCGGCCCTTCTCAAGGCGGACGGGAACCGCGAACGCGCGGCAAAGATACTCAACATCGGCGTCGCCACGCTCTTCCGAAAACTGAAAAAGTATAACCTGAAATAGCTCAGGCCGGCGCAATTTGTCGTACTTTTCGACAGGTCAGCTCCCTCGCTGGGCCCGCCATACGCGTGACAGTCCTGGCCGGGCATGGGGTGAGCATCCTGCCCGGTACGTCGCCTGAATCACCCCCGGTGCCTTACGAGTTGAGCTTCGAGCGCAGGCCCTCGGCGATGGGTCCGAGCTGCATCTTGCCGAGTGTGCCTTCGCGGCGTGGGGCGGCTGCAAGCAGCGTGCCGAGTCCGACGTGGACGATCATCACCGCTCCGATATAGGCCAAGAATCGCCCTGAGCCGGTGATATTGCCGTCATCAGCACCCCAGAAAACCTACCAGCTAGCCAGCGATCCCTGTGATTCCTCGGGACCGCAATGTCACTGGCCATGTCATACACCCCAATACATTCCCGTGCCGGGAAGTTTCTGGTCGAAAAATCCAGAAAGATTCCTCGAACTGCCGCCATTCGCCTAATACTGGGCTGGACTGCGGGGAAGACCGGTCCCGACACACCCTAACTCCTCAATCAGCAACGTCTTTCAAACAACGCAATCGCCTCGGCAGCACAACCGCAGCGGAGTCCAGGAGTTTTCGCGCGTAACCGGGAGAATTGAATGACCCTGGCGGAGGCCCCGTGGCGGAGGCCCCGTGCAGTTGCATTATCCCACAGGCCGGTGTACAATTTGAGCCGATCGAGAACGAGAGCGCTGCAGTTTTTTGCCGAGGTGATGGAACTGGCAGACATGCTAGGTTGAGGGCCTAGTGCTCCTTATGGGGCATGCGGGTTCAAATCCCGCCCTCGGCACCAGCATAATTGAAGACCCCGCAACAGGTTATGCTGCTGGGCCTTTTGCTTCAGGGAGTTCAATTTTCTTCGCCTGAACGCGCAGTGTAACATGGGGTGTCACATGATCTTAGTTTGTCATGTCACCCCATGCCCGTCTCTCGCATGGTCCGCATTGTTTCCTTCAAGACATCCGGACGGATCTTCCGGTAGAACTTCACGGTCGTCTGGATGTCGCTGTGGCCGAGGCAGGCGGCGGTGACGGCCTCATTAGCGTCGGCCTCGGCCAGGCGGGTGGCAACCAACCGGCGGATGGGGATGTCTGATTGTGCGTATCTGGCGGAAGGCAGGTGGCTTGCCGGACGCGGACGAGGGCCACCCGCTCACTTCGTTCGGGGAGCAAAGCCGCTCCGGGTGGCTCGCCAAGGCTCAGAGAAATCTGTGTCCCTCGCTGGTGACGTTGTTTGTGTTGCTGAATTTGCTGACGAACCAGCTGTACTCCGGGATGGAGGTGATGTCGAACCCGGCGATTTTACTGCCCGCTTCGCACACCGCCCTCTGGAGCTGCTTGTCTTCCTGCAGGTCGCAGGGCCAGTCCCCTCAGTTCTCCCGTGTCCCCCGCGGCGAGAGCTTCTTTCTTGGCTCGTGACCAGCGCTTCACTTGCGCTTCGCGACGGCGAGCCGCGGCAAAACTCTCGCAGGCTTCGGAGTACACAAGCCTCAGAGATGGGTGCTTGGCCGTCGTGCGGCAGGCCGTCCCCGCGTTGCGCTCGCGCGGCCGCCGCAGCTGCTGTCAGATTACATTCTGCCGTGCCTAAGGATTGAACCCAGCAGCCAGAACCCCAGCGCGCCGGCGGCGAGGAACCCCAGGATCCCGACGGCGGAAATTCCATGCCACTTCGGCGGGATGCCGGACAGAACAATGAGCGATGACCCAATCACCAGCGCCGCCAACACGATGGCAAAAGCGATCCGGTTGCTGACTTGGTCATGCGTCTTGAGCATTGGCTCGAGGCCCTTGTGTTCAAACTCAACGTGGATTCGGCCTCGCTTGATCTGGGCGATGATTTCCTTGAGATCGGTCGGCAAGTCCTGGAGCAGGTCTCCCAAATCAAGGCCAGTCAGGTACAGGTCCTTCGCCAATGTCCGTGGGCTGATACGCCGACTCATGATCTTCATGGCGAACGGCTCGGTATGTTTGACCATGTCGAAGTCGGGGAAAAGGTTCCGCCCGTTGCCCTCCACGGTGGCAAGGGCCTTGATAAGCAGATAGAAATCAGGGATAATCTTCAACCTGTGCCGCACTAGGAGTTGGACAAGTTGCGCCATGAGGCTGCCCATGTGGGTGTCCTTGAGCGGACGGTAAAAGTGCTGCTCGATAAAATCGGCGATGTCCGCTTCAAGCCGTTCGGTCACGTCGGGATTGTCGTTTTCCGACAGGCCCAGGGCTGCTTTTGTGATTTGCTTCGCGTCGCGGCGAACGATGCCGACAACCAGATTACCAAGATGTTTCCGGTAACGTCCCGTTACGGTTCCCATCATGCCGTAGTCGAGAAAGCAGATGACGTTGTCCGGCAGGATCAGGATGTTGCCGGGATGCGGGTCGGCATGAAAAAAATCGTGCTCGAATATCTGTTCGAGAATGAGATCAGCGCCGCGATCAGCGATAGTTTCCAGGTCGAATCCCTTCTCGCTCAACGCCGAAAGGTCCGAGACTTTCGTGCCCTCGACAAACTCCATGGTCAGAACCTTTTCGGTTGACAGGCGCCGGAAGACCTTCGGAACATATATGGTATCGTTGCCCTGGAAGTTTCTGGCGAATCGTTCGACGTGGCCGGCCTCGATGCCGAAGTCCAGTTCCTTTCGAATCGTGCGTGCGAATTCCTGAACGACTCCGACGGGGTTGACCGCCTCAAGGCCGTGAAGGTGTCTTTCCATCAACCCGGCCAGGTCGAGCATGATCTCCAGATCCACTTTGACGGTCTGGCGAATGCCGGGCCGCTGGATCTTCACCGCCACTGTCTCTCCGCTCGGCAGAACGGCCCGATGCACCTGGGCGATGGATGCAGACGCCACCGGCCTTTCATCAAATTCATCAAAAAGAGACTCAAGAGACTCGCCGAGTTCCGCCTCGACGATCTGCCTGGCCTGGGCGGGGGTAAATGGCGGGACCGTGTCCTGGAGTTTTTCCAGTTCGACGCACAGTTCCTGCGGGATCATATCCGGGCGTGTTCCGGCAATCTGTCCTAACTTGACGAAGGACGGGCCG